>JALYNE010000567.1 GCA_030773375.1 Pseudomonadota bacterium | reverse complement strand
ATCGGCACGTCGGCCGCGTATTTCTACAGCCTGGCGGTGCTGCTGTTTGGCTTGGCCGGACACGTGTATTTCGAGACGGCGGCGGTGATTATCGCGCTGATTCTGGTGGGTAAATATCTCGAAGCACGAGCCAAGAGCCAGACCAGCGCGGCGATTCGGGCTTTGATGGGCCTCCAGGCTAAGACCGCGCGGGTGATGCGCGGTGGGCAAGAGGTCGAAGTCCCGATCTCCGAGGTACGTGTGGGCGAGATCGTCCTGGTGCGGCCAGGCGAGAAAGTGCCGGTCGACGGCGTGGTAACCAGCGGCCAATCCACGATCGACGAGAGCATGTTGACCGGGGAAAGCTTGCCGGTCGACAAAAAAGTTGGTGATAGCGTGACGGGCGCGACGATCAACCGCGCGGGTGCGTTCCAATTTCGGGCGACGCGGGTCGGCAAGGACACGGCGTTAGCGCACATCGTCCGCATGGTGCAGGAGGCGCAAGGCTCGAAAGCTCCCGTGCAGCGGCTGGTTGATCAAGTATCGGCGATTTTCGTGCCGATCGTGATCGTGATCGCGCTAGCTACCTTTGGCGTCTGGTACGTTGCCACCGGCAACTTTACCCAAGCGTTGATCTTTGCCGTGGCGGTGTTGGTGATCGCGTGCCCCTGCGCGCTGGGCTTAGCCACCCCGACCGCCATCATGGTCGGGACCGGAACTGGCGCCGAGCACGGCATTCTGATCAAGAATGCCGAGGCATTGGAGCGCGCCAGCGGCTTGAATACCGTCGTGTTTGACAAAACCGGCACGATTACCGAGGGTCAACCGGCTGTGACCGATGTGGTCACGAAGGGCGATGAGGCTGAGTTTCTGCGCCTTGCAGCCAGCGTCGAGCGCAACTCGGAGCATCCGCTGGGCGAAGCCATCGTACGCGCGGCGCATGAGCGGGGTGTCATGTTGGCACAGCCGCAGAATTTCGAGGCGTTGGCGGGCCACGGCGTGCGTGCCCACGTTGATGGTCGCGCGGTGCTGATCGGATCGCCGCGCCTGATGCGTGAGCAGGGCATCGCGCTCGGGGACTTGCAATCCGCCATCGATCGGTTGCAAGGCGAGGCCAAGACCGCCGTAGTGATCGCGGTTGACGATCGTGCTGCGGGTGTGATTGGCATTGCCGATCCGGTCAAGGCAACCTCACCGTCAGCGATTGCCGACCTGAAGCGGGCAGGGGTGCAGGTGCTCATGCTGACGGGCGATAATCGCCGGACGGCCGAGGCGATCGCTCAACGGGTCGGGCTGGATCCGAACGAGGTGCTCGCCGAGGTATTGCCCGATATGAAGGCGGCGGAGATCAAGCGCGTGCAGGACGCGGGCCGTACGGTGGCAATGGTCGGTGACGGCATTAATGACGCGCCGGCCCTGGCCCAGGCTGACATCGGCATTGCGATGGGCACGGGCACGGACGTGGCGATGGAAACTGCGGATATTACCTTGCTGCGTGGCGACCTGCGGTCGGTTGCACAGGCCATCACCCTGTCGAAGCGCACCATGCGGACGATCAAGTGGAACCTGTTCTGGGCGTTTATCTACAACGTCATCGGCATTCCAATTGCGGCCGGCCTCTTTTATCCGTGGTTCGGCTGGCAGCTGTCGCCGATGATTGCCGCCGGTGCGATGGCCTTCTCGTCGGTGTTTGTGGTGACAAACTCACTGCGGCTGCGCCGGATCAAGCTGGAGCGCGCGACGCACGCAGCTCGCCCGCAGCCCATGCTGGCTCCGCAGCAAGCCTAGCCTGAAGGCAGGGGAGCGCAGGCGCAAGTGCGGCTGCTCTCCTTTCTTGTGCACATACGTGTCAGCGACAAGTCCCAGCTAGGTGCGCATTGTCGCAGATTACTTCAGGCGTACGTCACGCAATGTTAGCCATCCCAAGAGGCCCGAGACAACCAGCAAGCTGCCCCCTAGGTAATACACAATCTCGATACCCGCACGTTGAGCCAGGTACCCACCCACGCCCAGCGAGACAGCTT
>JALYNE010000566.1 GCA_030773375.1 Pseudomonadota bacterium | reverse complement strand
GCTATCTCGCTGAGATAAAGAAGTTTCCGATCCTCTCCCCGGAGGAGGAATTCATGCTGGCCAAGCGCTGGACCGAGCATCAGGACACCGATGCAGCCGCCAAGCTCGTGAACAGCCACCTGCGGCTGGTCGCCAAGATCGCGATGGGCTATCGCGGTTATGGGCTGCCGGTCAGCGAGCTCATCTCCGAAGGCAATATCGGCCTGATGCAGGGCGTGAAGAAGTTCGAGCCCGATCGCGGCTTCCGCTTGGCAACCTATGCGATGTGGTGGATCCGCGCCTCGATCCAGGAATTCATCTTGCGCTCCTGGAGCCTCGTCAAGATGGGCACCACGGCGGCGCAGAAGAAGCTTTTCTTCAATCTTCGGCGGATGAAGAACCAGATCGAGGCGTTCGAGGACGGCGACCTGAAGCCTGAGGACGTCGCCAAGATCGCAACCGATCTCGGCGTCTCCGAGGATGAAGTCATCTCGATGAACCGGCGCATGTCGATGGGTGGCGATACCTCGCTGAACGTGCCGTTGCGCGAGGAAGGCGAAGGCCAGTGGCAGGATTGGCTGGTCGATACCGATCCGCTCCAGGACGAGCGCGTGGCCGATGCTCAGGAGTCGAAGGTCCGGCACGAGCTTCTCGTGGAGGCCATGGAAACTCTGAACGACCGCGAGAAGCATATCCTCACCGAGCGGCGCCTCACGGACGATCCGAAGACGCTGGAGGAACTCAGCCAGGTTTACGACGTCAGTCGTGAGCGCATCCGGCAGATCGAGGTCCGCGCGTTCGAAAAGCTCCAGAAGGCGCTGATGAATCTCGCCGGCGAGCGCAAGCTGATCCCGGCGCACTGAGGGCAGCTGGGACGCAGCCGATTTCGTAGCGGCCGAGGGCGCGCTCGTGTAAACAACAAGGGTGACGGTCCCGGGCGGCGCCGCTAATCAGCGCGAATGGCACGGGCATCGAAGCGCAGAAGTTCGAAGCGGGGCCGCTTCGGCCGCGTGTTGAGCTGGATCGTCGGCGCGTTCCTGCTGTTCGTCCTCATCAGCATGCTTTGGGTTCTGCTTTACCGCTTCCTGAACCCACCGATTACTTTCACGATGGTCGGCGATGTCCTGGGCGGACGGACGCTCAGCCGCGATTGGATGCCGCTCTCGCAGATCGACGACGATATGGAGCGGGCGGCGATCGCGGCTGAGGATTCGAAGTTCTGCAGCCACTACGGCTTCGATCAGGATGCCATCGCCGCGGCTATGAGGCGGAATGCTGAAGGACGGGGCGTGATCCGCGGCGGCTCGACGATCAGCCAGCAAACGGCGAAGAATGCCTTTCTTTGGCAGGGCGGCGGTTATGTCCGCAAAGGCCTCGAGGCTTGGTTCACGCTTCTGATCGAAACGATCTGGACCAAGCAAAGGATCATGGAAGTCTACTTGAACGTCGCGGAGACCGGCATCGGGACCTATGGCGTCAATGCGGGCGCGCAGCGATATTTCGGCACAGACGCATCAAACCTGACGCGCGCCGAGGCCGCGCGCATCGCAGCGGTGCTGCCCCTGCCGAAGAAGCGCCAGGCGACGACGCCGCGCGGCTTCACGCGGCGCTATGGCAATTCGATCGCGGCGCGGATTCGCGTCGTGGCGCGGAACCGGCTCGATGCCTGCCTGAGAGGTCAAGGGGATCAGACGCCGATCCTGGACGAGCCGGTGGAGCGGACCGCACGGGGAAAAGCCAAGAAAGCCCCGCCCACCGCTCCAGCCCCGCAGCCGGAGCGGGCGGAGGACTATCTGGCCGCTCCGGACGCCGGTCCCCCGATCGAGCAGGCGCCCACGCCCGAAGAAGCGCCGCCGCCCATCGACGATCCGCCTCCGCCGCCCGAGGAAGAGCAGAAGCCAGGCCCGGATCCGACCTAGACTCGTTCCCGGTTGGATTGAACCGGGAACGGGTCCAGTTTGCTTTGTTTGCCGTGCTTTCCGAGCCGTCAGGTGGTTCCACCTGACTTGAAAGCACTCTAGACTCGTTCG
>JALYNE010000565.1 GCA_030773375.1 Pseudomonadota bacterium | reverse complement strand
CGCAGCGCCAGCTCACCGGGGAAAAGGCTTCTGGGACCGTCAAGTTCTTCAACGCGATGAAGGGCTTCGGCTTCATCAGCCGCGACGACGGCCAGCCGGATGCCTTTGTGCACATTTCGGCGGTCGAACGCGCCGGCATGGTTTCCCTGAACGAGGGTGACCGGCTGGAGTTCGAACTGGAAGTCGATCGCCGGGGCAAAACCGCGGCCGTGAACCTCTCGCCCATCCAGTAACAGCTTTTTTCACGGAAACAGAGAAGCCCGGTGCGCTCCCGCGCGCCGGGCTTTTTGTTCTGCTGCGACCCTCTTGAAAGGCAAGAAGGCGATCCTAGATCGCCGGCGCCGGAAGACTTTCGATCCGTTTCCGGCGAAACGGAGGGGCGCTTCAGCCGGATCCGCCCCTTTAGCAGTGTTGCTCAGAGGAGGACATGGATCATGAGAACCGGATTTGATTTCACGCCCTATCGGCGCTCAACCGTCGGCTTCGACCGCCTGTTCGACCATCTCGAAAACTCGGCTCGGACGGAGCAGGACAACTACCCGCCCTTCGACATCGAAAAACTCGCTGACGACAGATACCGCATCACGCTCGCCGTCGCCGGCTTCACGCAAAATGAGATCGATATCACCGCTCGGCAAAATCTTCTGGTGATTACCGGCCGAAAGGCCGAGTCCCGTAACGGCGAGGCACAGTTCCTCCACGTCGGAATCGCGACTCGGGCATTCGAGCGACGTTTCGAACTCGCCGATTTCGTGCGTCCCGTGCAGGCGGACCTTCGCGATGGGCTCCTCTCGATCGAACTCGTGCGCGAGATCCCGGAAGCGATGAAGCCACGCAAGGTGGAGATCAATGGCGGCTCGTCGCAGACCATCGATGCGCGACGCGAAGAGCGCGCCCCGCAGCGCGAGACGGAGGCCGCGTAAACCCGGCGCGATCTTACTCTACCGGCGCCCTTTGGCGCCGGTTCCCTTTGCGCAGCTATCTGGCGGCGCGTTGAGCTTTGATCCGAAGTGGGGGTGAGGCGGCCTGCTTGAAAGGCAGGCAGCCGCCGTTATAGCGGGCTCATGGTTCGCTTTTCGTTCTCAGGCCATGAACTGATGGCGCTGCAGCAGGGTGCCCTCTACTGGCCGGCACGGCGAGCTCTGCTCGTTGCGGACCTTCACCTCGAAAAATCGAGTTGGTTCGCGCGGCTCGGCCAGATGCTGCCGCCCTACGATTCGCTCGCCACGCTCACCGATCTCAAGGCACTCGCGCTGAGCACCGATGCCAAGGAGGTCTGGTGCCTGGGCGACAGCTTTCACGACCGCCATGGATGCGACCGACTGCCCTCGCGTGCCCGGGAGGTGCTGACCGGGCTTACCGCGTCCACGCGCTGGACCTGGATCACCGGCAACCATGATCCCGGCTTTGCCGATCATTGCGGCGGCGCGATCCTCAAGGAAGCCGAAGTGGACGGCCTGGTCCTCCGCCACGAGGCGGATCCAGCGGAGCGGCGAGCCGAAATGTCCGGTCACTTCCACCCGAAGCTCCGCATCAACCATCGCGGTCGAAGCGTCTCGCGCCGCTGCTTTGTCGCCACCGAACGGAAGCTGATCCTGCCTGCCTTTGGAGCTCTCACGGGCGGGCTCGAGGCTTCGCATCCGGAAATCGTTCGGGTGGTCGGCCCTGACGCGCAGGCGCTCGTGCCGGTGGCGAACCGGTTGCTGAAATTTCCGCTTGCCGCCTGAGCTCGCTTCAGAACTTCCCCGTCACCGCGAACGAAAAGATCGGGCCGATGATCCGGTCGCGTTTCTTGAAAAAGTCGATCGGCCCCGTGCGGCGCCCCACATAGACGGTCCGGCCATCTGCCCCTCCACACGAGAGCCGAACGCTGGTTGATCCTGTCTGGGCTGCTGACTTAACCCGCATTTCTCACCAGGGTCCAGTAGTTGGGCAAGGACGATGACTGATTGATCTTCTTTGTTCGAAGGTCATGTGGCGCCGGCCGCTGGTTCGGAGCGGATTTTTTTGTTGGCGATTTGGCCGGGG
>JALYNE010000564.1 GCA_030773375.1 Pseudomonadota bacterium | reverse complement strand
ACCGTCAGCTCAGCCCCACCGACTCCGCGATAGAGACCGGTGCCAAGAGCGTTCTCGATCTCGACATCAAGCTCCGGGTTTGGACGCACGCCCGCTTGGCGCGCCCGCCCCTGGGCTGCCGTGACGGTGGCTTGAGACGCGCGGATTATCGGCGAGTTCTCTTGGGCCTGTGTCAACGCCTCGGCTAGCGTCACCGGCCGCGCGAGGAGGCTGGAGGCGCTGAATAGAGCGTAGGTGGCCAGAGCTGTCGTAGCGAGCGCTACGCGCGTCCACGGGCATCTGCGTGACATGTTTCATCCTGAATTCCGAGCTGAAGCGTTCCCGGCTCACCGGGCGGCGGCGGATCTCAGGGTTGAGGTGGCCGCTCTGGGCCATCCGGTCCGCTCGGCACGAGTGGAACCGCAGTCGGAGCCGTAAAGCCGGTCGATGCGACCTTGGCTCCGGTGGATCGAGGCGTATCGATCAGGATACCAGCGCAGGCACCACTACCTAAGGCACAGTGGCTGACGGTCCCCGTCGTATCGCCGCTGCTATCGCTGCGCTGGTCATCGGAGGCTTCGATCGTCGGAGTGCCGCTGTGATCGAGTGAGATTTCCTCGATGCACCCTTGGGCGCAAGCAATCTCGGCCACGGCGGGGGTCATGAACGTCGCTAGCAGCAGCAAAGCCGCTGAGCAGCGCACGATCGCCTTCCAGATCCTCATCGGGGTCACGGCCCCGGGCTTAGCTCAAAAATGACGATTGGGCGAGGTCAGCAGGATCATCACTCGTTGTGGCCGGAAGCCGACCCTCCTCGCGGTGTGGTTTGCAGAATGTCCCTTAGGCCGCCGGCGGGACCCAATTTGCCGGTAACCGGAAAAGCCCGGCAGAAGATATCGTGCGCAGATCTACCGGGACGGGCCGAACGCCGATTACCGCACCAATGGCCACGACGTGGTCATCGAGGAAAAGATTGTCACCCGCACAGACACGTTCAGCCTCCGGCTCGCTCGCGGAGGCGGCCAGGCAATCCGCTTCCTTGCCGTGAGGTGATACTGCCGCGCCTGCTCCTGTTTTTCGGTCCCCGGCGGCTTGCTTGTCTGGTCAGCGGCGGAGAGACGGACCAGCGGCTGCACCCAGCTTGGGCGCTGCGCAGACGTCAATTTATTGAATTGCGGGCTGGACACAAAGTCTCAACTGGATAAGCCGCAATCTCCCTGGATCTCCTCATCACGAGGATGCCTTGCCCGCACGGGTTGGGATCCCGTTGCGCTTCATACCCGGAAAGAAAGGCTGACAAGTGCCGAAGACTGCCGCACGCGCGTTGCTGCTATTCGGAGCAACTGGCGACCTCGCTAGCCGTATGCTCCTGCCGTCCCTGTTCGGGCTGCACGCCGATGGGCTTCTCCCGGCTGACCTGCGCATCATTGCCACGGCACGAAGCGCGCTTGACGATGGGAGCTACCGGGCTGAGGCGGGAGCGGCGCTCGAACGCTTCATCGACCCGGATCGTCTGAAGCCGGAGCAGGTCCAGTGCTTTCTGGATCGGCTCAGCTACGTGGCCGTGGACGCTTCGGACCCTGACCAGTTCGGGGCCCTTGCCGAAGCGGCGGGACCCGACAAAGACGCGCTCGCGATCTTTCTTTCAACCGCTCCGTCGCTGTTCAGCGCAACGATCAGCGGCCTCGCGCAAGCGGGGCTCTCTGGAAACAAGGTCCGCCTCGCGCTGGAAAAGCCGCTTGGCACCGATCTCGCGTCGAGCCGCGAGATCAACGATGCGGTCGCCGCCATTTTTCCCGAACAGCGTACCTTCCGGATCGACCATTATCTCGGCAAGGAAACCGTCCAGAATCTTCTCGCGCTTCGTTTCGGCAACAGTTTGTTCGAACCGATGTGGGATGCGGGCGGCATCGATCACGTGCAAATCACCGTGGCCGAGACGGTGGGGCTCGAAGGTCGAGCAAGCTATTATGATGGCTCCGGCGCGCTTCGGGACATGGTGCAGAACCACATGCTCCAGCTGCTCGCGCTCGTCGCCATGGAGCCGCCGG
>JALYNE010000563.1 GCA_030773375.1 Pseudomonadota bacterium | reverse complement strand
CCCCCCCCCCCGATGCTGATCACCACCAAGCCCCGGCCGGAAACGGCTGGGGCTTTTCATTTCGGCACATACTGATGGCCCGATTTCTGTCCGGCTCGTGCCCTGCGATGTGGTGGTAGGCTGCGCTGGGAGCGGCCACGCCCCGGACCCCGGCTGCGAGCGCCAGCGGCACGCCGCTGCAGAGATGTGGTCGACGGGCAGAGCAGCAGCGCCAAAGGGAGTACGCGCGCGCATCACATCCCGCCGACCGACACCCGGACATGAGTCCGGGCTTAATCGACCAATAGCACAAGCAGGCGGGCGAGTCTTCAGATCCCCTCACATTGCTATGCGAGCTGCCCATTTTGGCACTGTTCGCCGCGGGGATCCGGACGACCAAAGGAGGCGCTGCGGATTCCGCAGCAATGGTCTCGAGCTCGCAGGTGGTCGGCAAATCTTAGGCGCGCATTAACGGTGATTCGCTAAATCAGGAGACGCGTGAAAAACGGTGTCCAGATGAACTCAACGGCTGAACAACCCGACTCAGGTGAATCCAGGAGAGCGCCGCGAGCGCCCGCATCGGCCTCGGTTGCCCTTCGCCGCGGCATGTCCCGTTCGTCAGCGGACGTGCTCGACCTTTCGGCCAGCGGCGCAAGGATCAGGACCATCGACCCGCTCGTTGCCGGCACGCGGATCTGGCTGAAGCTGCCGATGGTCGAGCCGCTTGAATCGACGGTGGTTTGGGTCGATCGCTTCGAGGCAGGCTGCGCATTTACCTCGCCGCTCCACCCGGCCGTGTTCCAAGTGGTGCTGCGAAGCGCGCAATAGTCCCGCGCGCGTACTTGCTCTCCACTCGGGCCGAGCTGCTCAACGCTAGCCGGCTCCAAGCTCCACCGTTGGGCGCTCGCCTGAGCGCCGCTAGTGTCGACAGCGCCTCGAACCCCCGTTTCCGGTGGAAACGAGGCAGGCGTTGCCCGCGGCGCATCCTCAACTTCTTAGAGTGCTTTCAAGTCAGCTGGAATCACCTGACGGCTCGGAAAGCACGGCAAACACAGGAAGCTGGACTGGTTCCCGGTTCAATCGAACCGGGAATCACTCCGGGCGAAGTTTCCCGAAAGCCCAGCAACAGACCGATGAGGCTGAGAAACGGACGCCGGAGTGCCCAGGAGCACCAGACCGCTCCGATTCCGCACCTGGTGCGGCCGATAAGGCACCGCAGCCTGGCAACATTGCTCTTGGTCGAACGGTTTTTGCTTCAACCCCAGCAGCTTGGACTTCGCGGATGGAGAGAGCGTGGCGCAGCCGGATGCCGAAACCTTATTGAACTCGCTGGAGGTGCGGCTCAATGCCTATGCCGTGTGCCAAGTCGAGAATGGCTACGGCCTTCGCTTCGGCCCAAATCAATCGGCGGTCGTCAGCTTCATTCTGAAGGGCGAGGGCACCATCGAAAGCGGTGGAAGAACGATAGAAATTCGGGCCGGATCGATCGTCATCGTACCCAAGAACAGTCCCAAGCAGATCAACGCGCTCGGACCGACCACGAGCGTCGTGGATGTGGCCGATCGCTGCCCCATAACCGATGGGATTCCCAAAGTGGGCGCCTGCCGGTCGAAGGCGGATCTCGTCATGGTCTGCGGATCCGTGGCCGCAACCCTGGGAGCCGCCGGACTTTTCGACCATCTCCAGCAGACGCTCGTCGAAAGGCCCTCGCATCGGGCAGCACAATCCCTGTTCGATATGCTTTTCAGCGAGCTTTCGGAGCCGGGTGCCGGCACACGCGTCTTCGCTGAAGCAACCATGAAGCAGCTTTTCCTCCTGCTGCTCCGCGACCACGTTGAGGAGCATGGCTGGCTGAGCCCTTTCTCGATGCCGCTGGTGGACGCAAGTCTCGGCCGAGCCGTAACGGCTGTGCTGGCGCGGCCTCAGGACCCGCATTCCGTGGAAGGGCTGGCGAGTCTCGCCGGAATGAGCCGGTCGAGCTTCGCGCGCCGCTTCACGGAAAGCTACGGACGCAGCCCCAAGGACTTCGTGCAGGCGGTGCGGCTCCAAAGTGCTGCAA
>JALYNE010000562.1 GCA_030773375.1 Pseudomonadota bacterium | reverse complement strand
ACATCGCCGCAGTCGCCGCCTTTCCGGTGGCCATAGGTGCGAATTGCGACTGACGACTGCGTGGTGATCGTGCCCGACGTAACGAGCGTCTTAAGCGCCTCTTGCGCAATCTGCCAGCGCCGTTTGCCGGTTCCCGGTACCTCAGCCAGCATGCTTCCCGAAGCATCGATAATGATCTCGATGTTCTTTGGCGTGTTGACGAAGGTCTCGTTGTCGGCCGGCAGCACCATCAACGCGGCCGGAAGGACCGGAACCTCCGTTGGCAGCGGCACCGCGGTAGCGGTTGGCACAGCAGTGGGTTGCGGCGTTGCCGTGGGGAGCACTGCCTTCGCCACCGCCGCTTCAACGGGCGGCGTCTCCGGGAGGCGGCCGTAGAGCATGAAGCCGGAGGCGCCCGCTACGCAGAGCATAAGAACCAGCAGCGCGTGCAGCATGATGCGCGGCCGGGGGGGCGCCAGCGCAATTGGCGGCTCGTCGGCTGCCAGCTGGAGCTTGAGCCACGCCCGGGCGAGAAGCTCCTCAGCCTCGGGACAATACTCATGGTCGGGCGGCAGATGGCTCAGCGCCGCGATAGCCAGCTGCCATTCACGGCGATTGAAGTGTTTAAGTCCCTTGCGGTACAGCTCGTCGGGACCAAGGTCATCGTACATATGCATCACTTTATCCGTGCTGAGTGAACACTACCGGTTGAACATATCCTTGACACCAGGAACATTGCTCAACGCGTCGATCAACTGGGGAATCGTGGGCCCGAGAACGACCGCGAAGATCGCCGGGAAAATCAACATCACCATCGGAAACATCATCTTGACGGGCACTTTGTTTGCCGCTTCCTGAGCGCGCTGCCGCCGTCGCGTCCGCATTTCTTGCGATTGCACCTTGAGCACGGGCCCCAGGCTCGCGCCGAGCTCCTCGGCGTGATTGATGGCGACAACAAAGGAGACGATATCGCTCACTCCGGAGCGGCGGCTAAAATTTTCAAGCGCCTCGCGCCTGGATTTGCCGAGGCCGATCTCCGACAACACCCGGCGAAACTCGCGGGATAGCTCATTGTTCCAGCGCGCCACCAACTCGCCGACAGCCTGATCAAAGCTCAAGCCCGCCCCAACCGCGATCGTCAGCATATCCAGGGCATCGGGCAACACCTTGATCATCTCAACCTGCCGACGCTTCGTCCGCCGTGAGATCCAAATGTCCGGCAGTCTCATTGCAAGCAACGTCGCAAGCAGCAGCAGCAGCAGCATCGCCGGCGCCACCTTGGCAGCGCTCAGCAGGTACTGCACTGCCAAGGCTCCCATGATGAGCGTCAGGCAGAGCTTGGCGCCGGCGAACTCAACAGGCCCTATGCCACCTGGATCACCAGCCTGTTCCAGCCGCATTTGCAATTTGGCGCGGCTCCGGCTTGATCCAAGCGACCCAAGCGTTCGCACTACGCGCAGGACAGCCGGCTTCAGCACGCGCTCTTTGAACGGCACCCGGGGCGACTCGACAACCGGCGCTGCTGCCGCACTGTGGCCGCCGTAAAGCTCCACGCGTTGCCCCAGCCGCGATGGAGGTCGCATCGCGCGCAGGCCAAGAAAGAGCGCCAATCCAGTAAGAGGAACGAGCACTGATGCGATGAACGCCGCTGCTAAGGCTGCCGTCGTCATAGAGTTGGTCCTATCCGCTTCGGTCCAGGCCGGAGAAAACTAAATTTCGATGTCTACCATCTTGCGAATGACAAGAAATCCCAGCACCGTCATGACCAAGGCAAAAACCGGGATGCATAGAAAGATGTTCCACTGAAAAATCCCGCGCATATAGCTGGGATTAATCACAAAGAGCATGAGCCCGACAACCGGCGGCAGCAGCCCGAGAATGTAGCTGGTGTACCGCTGCATCGACGTGATCACCTGAATATCGCGCCGCAGCTTGACGCGCTCCCGAATCGTCGTGCCAACATCCTCCACGACGGCGGCGAGATTACCGCCAACACGACCGTGGATCTTGAAGACGCTGACAATCATTTCGAGATCGTTACTCTTCATACGCTGTACCAGGT
>JALYNE010000561.1 GCA_030773375.1 Pseudomonadota bacterium | reverse complement strand
TTGAGGGAGCATTCTGGAAAAAATCTGGCCCAGACTCATTCCAGCCCAGCCCCAGGATGGCGGGACGAGGGGGAGCTAGAAGGATCGTGCCTCAGCAATCGGGCGAGGCACAAGTGGGAGAGAAGACATGATCCGCAAAGCTCTTTTGACCGTCGCCGCATCCCTGGTGACCCTCAGCGCCTTCAGTGGCACCGTCACGATCATGACCGCAAGCGAGGGTGGCTCGGAGACTCAGGTCGCGTGAGCGACGACCCGGGGGGTACCCCCAAGGCTCATTTTACAAGCGATCCGGACTCGTTCCGGGTCGCTTGTTCTTGTCGCGTCAGCTGGCTTGTCCACCGGTGAGCTGCAGCCTCGCCGATGGAGCGCCCAGCTTATCCTCGCCATATCCATCGGCCCCGATCTGTGCGATGCTGCTGGAGGAGCCCCCCTGGGCGACAGAAGAAGTCCCAACGCCCGTGAGCCTGCCCACGCGATCCGCTGCCACATGGATTGAAACAGACCGGCTCCTGCTCCGGGCCTACGAGCCAGCGCATTTCGGGCCGTTTTTCGAGCTCATGGCAGACCCGGAAACGTTCCGCTTTTCCGAACGCGGCGCGATGACGAGCGACGAGGCATGGGGCCGGCTGCTGCGGCACATCGGTCAGTGGTCGGTCACCGGCTATGGCTTGTTCGCGGTCGAGGAGAAAGCGAGCGGCCGCTTCGTGGGCGAAGCCGGTCTCGCCGATTTCCGCCGGCAACTCGGCGCCCGTTTCGACGCGGCGCCGGAAGCGAGCTGGACGATCGCGCCGGCGGCGCAGGGGCGCGGTTATGCAACCGAAGCTGCCGGAGCAGCGCTGAAGTGGATGGAAGATCGGTTCGGCTCGATGCGGGCCGTTTGTCTTGTTCACCTTCAGAACGGCCCCTCGCTGCGCGTGGCGGAGAAGCTGGGGTTCAGGCCGATCGTCGAGTGTCGCTACAAAGGCTATCCCGCGCGTCTCCACCAACGCGTCGCGGGCGAGTGATCCCACCTGGCTTGAAATCACTTTAGAGTGCTTTCGAGTCAGGTGGAATCACCTGACGGCTCGGAAAGCACGGCAAACAAAGCAAACTGGACCCGTTCCCGGTTCGATCCAGCCGGGAACGGGTCTAGGCGCCTCCGCGCTAAAAATTCTTGCTGCGCGCTTTGCTGTTTAACCCGCCCCTTACTCCCTGATGCGTAAGACAAGGCCATAAGACGGGGGTGACGAGGATGCTGGTGGTGGATTCGAAGACCGGGTGTGTTGATCACGATTTTCATGGTCGCGGCCATCGCCTCGCCTACTGGGCCAATGAGGTAAACCATTGTCCCAGATGCGGCACCACACACTGGCATATCGGACGGGTACTGGCCGAGTGCGCGTCCTGCTCGACCGCTTTGCCGCTCTATCGAATGGCGCCTCGTTACGGATTGGCCGGGAACAGCGCCGACAAGCAAGGGCGCCTGCACGCCTTGTTAACGAATCGAGCGCAGGTTGCTCGCTGGCTGGCTTACTCCCTTGGCAGCCACACCCTTGGGCGACGAGCGCGATCTCGCCGCCCAATTTTTGTCCAGCCTCCCGCAGCTGCCGCTCCTGAAGCTCGTGCCTGTTCAGAAGCGGCAGCCGACTGACCCAGCCGTTCTGGCTCGTTGGGTTCGCTTGCTTCAATACCAGAGCGAAGTCAGATGCTCCTGCCCGAAGCCGAAAATGAAGGAACGTGCCGAATGTGGAAGGTCATGTCATGATACCAGTATCCAGTATCAGGGTGATGCTAGTGGACGATCAGCATGCCATGCGGACGCTGACGCGCCGATCACTTCAGCATCTTGGCTTCGACGAGATTTACGACCTGGCGGATCCTCTCGAGGCCATTCAAATTGCTCGCGACAAACGCATCCACCTGATCATATCGGATTATAACATGAGCAACATGAACGGATTTGAGTTCCTGAATGCAGTTCGCAGCGACCCAGTCATCGGTAAGGTTGCTTTCATAATGCTAAGTGGAGCGAGCGATCGTGAGACCGTCGAGAAGGCAGCGGCGC
>JALYNE010000560.1 GCA_030773375.1 Pseudomonadota bacterium | reverse complement strand
GCGTGTCGGGGAGACCGGTGATCCGGACCGATTCGCCGCTGTCCATCCAGCGCACGAAGAGCTGCGCGGAGCCCCCCTCGGCGGTCGAGGTGTAAGCGAGCCGCCGTCCATCGGGCGACCAGCGCGGGTGGCTGTGCGCGCCCGGCCCGGCCACGATCGGCATGTGCTCCCCCGAGCGGGTGTCGACGAGCCAAATGGTCGGCCGCATCCGGTCCGTCATGATGTCGGCCGAACGGCGGACATAAGCGATGCGCCTGCCATCGGGGCTGATCTGCGGGTCCGATGCCGCTTCCAGCGAGAAGAGATCGCGGGCGTCGAAGGTGCGGGATGGCCCTTCAGGCGCGGCCGCAAGCGCCGTTCCCTCCACGCACAGGAGCAACGCCGCTCCATAGAGCCAATTCCGCATCTTCGCTCTCCTTACCCTAAACCCTCGCCGTCAGACCTTCTTGAACGGCGTCAGTTCGTCAAGCACTTCGATTTCGTGAGTCACGGCGCGGCGCTCGGCTTCAAGAAAGTCCTCGACGGCCGCACGAAAACCGGGATCGGGAAGGTAGTGCGCCGAGTAAGTTGGCACCGGGCGGTAGCCCCGGCTGAGCTTGTGCTCTCCCTGGGCGCCTGCCTCCACGCGGGCGAGGCCGCGCGTGATCGACGCCTCGATCGCCTGGTAGTAGCAGATCTCGAAGTGGAGATGGGGCACGTCCGCCAGCGCGCCCCAGTAGCGTCCGTAAAGCGTCTCGGCGCCGATCAGGTTGAGTGCACCCGCGATCGGCTGGTTGCCACGCATCGCGAAGATCAGGAGAACGCGCTCCGCCATGCGCTCGCCAAGCAGCGAGAAGAAGCGGCGGGTGAGATAGGGACGCCCCCATTTCCGCGACCCAGTGTCTTGGTAGAAGGACCAGAAGGCATCCCAATGCCGCTCGGTGATGGCAGTGCCCGTGACGTGCTCGACGCTCAGCCCTTCGAGCGCTTCGCGCCGCTCTTTGCGGATGGCCTTTCGTTTGCGCGAGGAAAGCGATGCGAGGAATTCATCGAAGGAGCCATAGCCTTGATTGTGCCAGTGGAACTGGCTGTCGAGGCGGATCAGCCATCCGGCCTTCTCGAACAACGGGACCTCCTCAGCAGCAATGAAGGTCGCATGGGCCGAGGAAAGGCCGTTGTTGCGAACCACGGCCTCTGCCGCAGCGACGAGGGCGGGCGCAAGGTGCGGATCGCGCGCCAGCAGCCGCCGCCCCGGCACGGGTGTGAACGGCACGGCTATCTGAAGCTTGGGATAGTAACGGCCGCCGGCCCGTTCATAGGCGCTGGCCCAGCCATGATCGAACACATATTCGCCCTGGCTGTGGCTTTTTGCGTAGGCGGGCATGACTGCGGCCGGGCAGCCGTCTCCGCCATCGATCGCGATCGGCACGGGCTGCCAACCGGTTCGTGCGGTGGCACTTCCCGATAGCTCGAGGGCGGAAAGAAAGGCGTGCGTCAGAAAGGGGTTGTCCGCTCCCGCACAGGCATCCCACTCCGCCGCATCGAAGCTGGCGACGCCGGAGCCGGTCCAGGCTTGAATCTGCCGCTCTTTGTCCATCGGGGCCTCAGCCCTAACCGGGATCGGCAGCGACTAACCAGCAAAAAGCTAGCTTGCTTCGTAGATTATCTGGTCCGCGTTCGCCCGCGCAGTCTTCGCCTGCTTGGCGTTTCGCACGGTCCAGGTGAAAACGGGAAGCCCTCGGCCCCGTGCACGTCTGACAAAGCGGGACGGGAGATCGCGCACGTCGTAGGCCAGGAAATCCGGCCGTGCGCGCCAGAGCGCCAAGCGCCGCTCGAAGGGCCCGCGCCATCCCCGCCGCCCGGTTTCGGTGATGACGAGCCCACGCGTCACCCGCGGAGCGTGCGCGGCGAACCAGCGGGAGACTTCCGGGTTGAACGACATCACGCCGACCGGGCCGCGATAGCCTTCCAGCGCTCGAAGCACGGACAGGCAGAGCGGCGCAACATTGCCATCCGGCGCCTTCACTTCGATGAGCAGCGGTACTTTCGAGCCGATGATGTCCAGGACTTCGCC
>JALYNE010000559.1 GCA_030773375.1 Pseudomonadota bacterium | reverse complement strand
CCGAGGCCGCCAATCGCGCCTGCACTGCTCACGGCTCAGGCTCCCGACGTGCGCGAGATCGTCGTGCCGAGCTTTCGCGAGTTGCTCGACGCCGGACAGGTAGGCCTGGACAACGAAGGCCGGCGGCAGCCGCTGATCCTTGGCTACGGCGAGCACGGCCCGATTACCGGTGGCTGGAAAAGCCTGTACAGTTCTGGTCTCGGCGGGCTCCAGGGCAGCGGCAAGACCTGGACGGCCGCCTATCTGCTCGCGCAGTCGGCGATCAACGGCGCGCAATTCGTGATCTGCGATCCGCACGCCGGCGACGAGGAAAGTCTGGCGACGCGGGTGCAGCCGCTTGCCCCGGCCCTTCTATGTGACATCGCCGACGACGAGCGATCCATCCTGCAAGCCCTCAAGCTGGCGGACGAGGAATTTCAACGGCGCAAGGACGGCGACTCCAACCGGCGGCCGTTGATCGTCGCGGTGGACGAGTGGACCAGTCTGCGACGGGGCGAGCTTGCCGAACAGCTGCCGCGGTTCGTGGAAGATTTCAGCACCGAGGGACGTAAGCTCAACGTCCATATCATGTTGCTGGGGCAGCGCTGGGATAAGGAGAGCGTGGGCCCGTTCCGCAACACCTTGGCGAGCTCGTACGTCCACCGCATGCGTGCCGACGAAGCGCGGATGATGACCGGTCTGCGAGCGTCAGCCCTGCCGGACGACACCCTGCAGCTCGCGCCCGGCGCGGCCTATCTGGTGGATACTCGCGGCACCTTGCACCGGGTCCAGATCCCGCTCATGCGCCCTGAGGACGTCGTGCGCGTTGGCGAACGCCTTTGCGATTCTTTGACTGAATCAAGGCGACCGATCGGCTTTCCGATCCCGTCTCGTCAGTCACAAAATAGTCATACGGTAGTCAAAGAATCGCCATCGGAAAAGTATGACTATTCCGCATCCCAAAGCCGTGTAACGCTGTCTCCGGAAGCATCCCGGATTGTAGGGCTGTTTCTCGAGGGAAAAGACGCTGGCGCCATCGTGACCGATCTGACCGGCATGACGAGCAAGAACGGCAAGCCCTATTTGACCAAGCTGGCTGAGGTGCAGGGGGTGATCCGGGACACGTTGAAGCAACGGTTGCAAGCGGCGTAAGCCCACCGGCATAGGGCTCCTGCGAACCCACGGCTGGACGTCTTCCTTGACCCCAAGATACGCTTGCCCCATGAGCGAAGGACGAGGCACGATGGAGATCGCGGCTGACCAGATCATCCAGTTCGAACACTACGTGCGCTTGGTGAGCTGTGCCCCGGAACACAACCGGCAGCGCTTCTACCTGTTCAGCTGGCAACCTTCGCTGTACGGTGAACGCGTCCTCGTCTGTACCTGGGGCCGGATTGGGACGTTAGGGCGCTCACGTAGTATCTTCTTCCCTGAAGATGCACCTGTAACGAGCCTGGAACGATTGATCAACCGGCGGCTCCAGCGGGGCTATCAGGTGACTGAGTGGTGCTAACAGTTCGTCCACCATCAAGGGAGGGCTTGTCTTCCAACGCTGGCGTATCCATTGCTGTATGTGTCAGGGGTGATAGGGCGAGGTTTGATCGGGTGGGCCATGCAGCCGACCCTCGAACGTGGACTGGTGCTCGACGCATTGGAGATGGCGCTCGGCCAGCGCCATCTTACCAGCACGCTCGTCCAGCATAGCGACCGCGGGAGCCAGTATGGCAGCGGGGACTATCAGGCGCGGCTGGCGGCAGTTGGCATCCGGTGCAGCATGAGTCGCCGGGGTGACTGCTTTGACAACGCACCGATTGAAAGCTTTTTCAGTACGTTGAAGCGAGAGCTGATGTATCGGCAGCGGTTTGTGACGCGACAGGAGGCACGGCAGGCGATCTTTGAGTACGTGGAGGTCTTCTATAATCGTCAGCGGCGGCATTCCGCCCTGGGCTATCTCAGTCCAGTCGCGTTTGAGGAACAGCAACGAGCGCGGCCGCTCGGTGCACTGGCGGCTTAACCAGGTGTCCACGATATCGGGGGAAGGTCAATGACGGTGCCAGCTGAATGGTGATCGTCTCCGGCGCGG
>JALYNE010000558.1 GCA_030773375.1 Pseudomonadota bacterium | reverse complement strand
CACTCAATCTGATCATGCCGCCCTCGCCAAGTGCTTAAACTGGTTGGATAATCTGCTAATCATTACACCCGACTTGCTTTCATTTTGCTGAAGGCCGTTGGCGGGTTAAGCGCAACCATGCTGCAAGCGCTCCGCCACATCGATTCCTGGATATTCGATCTCGACAACAGCCTTTATCCGGCCTCGGCCAACCTTTTCGCGCTGATCGACGTCCGTATGGGAGACTATATCCAGCGGCTGCTTGGCTGCGACCCAGAGGAAGCGCGCCGGGTGCAGAAAGAATATTTTCGAGAACATGGCACCACGCTCGCTGGCCTGATGGCCGCCAACGGTGTCGATCCGCACGATTTCCTCGATTACGTCCACGACATCGACCTCGCCCGCATTTCGGCCGATCCGGCGCTGGTGACCGCCATCGACCGTCTTCCTGGCCGCAAGTTCGTCTTCACCAATGGCGACGAGGCCTATGCCCGGCGCGTGCTCGACAGACTGGGACTCGCCAATTTGTGGGACGGCCTCCACGACATTCATGCCATGGATTACCTGCCCAAGCCAAACCCAACTTCCTACGCCGCGATGTGCGACCGGCACGGCATCGATCCGTCCACCGCCCTCTTCGTTGAAGACATGGCGCGCAACCTTAAGCCCGCAAAGGCGCTCGGCATGACCACGGTCTGGGTCGACAACGACTCCGAACATGGCAATCACGGCGCCGATCCGGCCTTTATCGATTACCGCACGCACGATATCGGCGCGTGGCTCACCGGAATTTTGGGGGATGAAAGCGAATGAACGAGGCGCTGCGGACGGTAATCGAACAAGCCTGGGAGGAGCGCGACGCCATCAGTGGCTCGACCGGTGGTGAAGTGCGGGAGGCCGTACGATCGGCGATCGATGCACTCGACACAGGCGAAGCCCGGGTGGCGGAAAAGGGGCCGGACGGCTGGGTCGTCAATCAGTGGCTGAAGAAGGCAGTTCTCTTGAGCTTCCGCCTCAACCCCATGGTACCGATCCCCGGTGGGCCGGGCGGAGCGCACTGGTGGGACAAGGTTCCTTCGAAGTTCGCAGGCTGGGGCGAGAACCGCTTTGCCGCCGCCGGCTTCCGCGCAGTACCGGGCGCGATCGTCCGGCGCGGCGCCTTCATCGGGCGCAACGCTGTCCTCATGCCCAGTTTCGTCAATATCGGCGCTTATGTCGACGAGGGCACCATGATCGACACCTGGGCAACGGTCGGCAGCTGCGCGCAGATCGGCAAGAACGTCCACATATCCGGCGGCACCGGCATTGGTGGCGTGCTCGAGCCACTCCAGGCCGGTCCCGTCATCATCGAAGATGATTGCTTCATCGGCGCTCGCTCGGAAGTTGCCGAAGGAGTGGTCGTGGAGCGGGGCGCGGTGCTGTCGATGGGTGTATTCATCGGCGCCTCGACCAAGATCGTCGATCGGGAGAGTGGGGAGGTCCTGATCGGGCGCGTGCCGGCCTATTGCGTGGTCGTGCCCGGCTCCCTCCCCTCGAAGACAGGCTCCGGCCCGTCGCTTGCCTGCGCGGTAATCGTGAAAAGGGTGGATGCCCAGACCCGCTCCAAGACGAGCATCAACGAACTTCTCCGAGATTAGAGCAGACTGCGCTTAATCTGACCCGTTCGCCCTGAGCCTGTCGAAGGGCTGTCCTTCTTTCCCTTCGAGGGGCGAAACCTTTCCCTCCAAGGGGCAAAACAGGGCTTCAACGGGTGCCCATGAAAGTACTACTTTCATGGGATCCCTCACAAGCTCAGCCCGAACGGAAAAGAAGACTGGTCCGATTTCACGCAAGTTGCGCTAGCCCGGATTTCTCATTGAGGTGGGGTGCATCGGGGCTCTGGGTGTGCCAAAGTTCTTTTGCGACAAAGTCTTAGCTGAACGCAGAGGAGGCTCCCCGATGCAGACAGAGTGTAATCCGATTCGGTTCGAGTTTGCACCTGTAAAAAGACGGTCGGTGACAGCTTCTTTCGATGGTGGAACGATCACCTCGGACGCGGGCGCGCTGCTGTTGGGAGAGGCGGATCGAGCTCTGCGTCTCATCGAGCGCCTG
>JALYNE010000557.1 GCA_030773375.1 Pseudomonadota bacterium | reverse complement strand
GAATTGTAAGTGATGCTGCTGCCATTGACGCTCAGCGAAAAGCCTTCCGACACGAACGGTTCGCCGGCAGCGGGAGCCTTGAGTGTGGCGACCGGAGGCTCTTCCTGCTTGTCGCGAACCATCGCCGTTACGTTATCGGCCAGATAGGTCACGTAGACGAGGCTGTTATCCTTGCAGCGATAGGTTTTGCTTTCCTTGATCGCGGGCGGCAGCGTCACCGGCGGCGCTTTGGCAAGCTCGGCAGCCTGCGGATCGGGGTTGGCGTCGACCACCTCGGGCTCGTTGCTGCAAGCTGCGAGGGAAAGCGAGGCCGCAACGGAGGCGGCAGCAAAAACGATCTTGTACATGGGCTCGCCCCTTCGCGATGGCGGCATCGCTCGTCAAGGATTTTTGTTAACGTTTCGCAATAGCGACTGCGCGCTCCGCTCGCACCAAAGTTCGACAAGCTTATCGTACTTCGTTACGCTGAGCTTCACGAGGTGGGGGATGGAGAAACTGAGCGGCATGCAGCGTGTCCGTATCGGCTTGACAGGACTTGCTTTTGTGTTCGTGCTCGTGCTGCTGGCGGCGGTGTTTACGAGCCCCAGCGAGGAGCCGCCTATCACCGCCAACAGCATCGAGCAGCAGCTTGCGCCGGGAAGCCCGGACGTCAACGCCGCTGACGGTGAGCCTAAGGAACCGCTCGCCGAACTGGGCGTAGCGCCCGGCAATGCCGATTCGAACGAGAACCAGGAAAAGGCAGGATCGGCAGGCGAGGCGCGCCCCTGATCCACGCTTGAGCCGCTTGCCGCGGCTGCTGGCGGGCGGCGCCGCCTTGGCAGCGGCGGAGATCCTCATGGCAGTGCTGCTGGGGCGCTTCTTCACCTGGGGACGCGCTGAGGCACTTCTCTTTTTTGCTTTCCGGCCATGGCTGCTGCTGGTGGCTGCCTTCACCGTCTCCCGCTCGCCTAGGGGGGAGCGAGCCGGGCTATATGCGATGTTTCTCCTTCTCGCCGGGATCAGCGAAAGCCTTTTTCTGATGGGGCTTGGGGCGCAGGAGCCCTGGCTCGAGGCCCTAAGCGGCTTGGCGGCAGGAGCTGCGCTTGCAATTGTGGTGGATCTTACCCTTCAGCTCGCGCGGCGCCTATTCGGCATGTTGGGCCAGCGAATCGCCGCGGCCGCAGTTCTTGCGCTTTTTTTCGTCCCGGGTGCGCTCGGGCCGTACGAGGCAATCGCGATCGGCGGGAGTGGGGCACCTGCTGCCGAAAAGCGGGATTTGATGATGGTGACGGGCTTACCCCTTGTCTGGGGAGAGCTTGGGCCCCTCGATCCCGGCTCCCGACCTGCCGGGGCCTTCAAGGCACTGGAGCGGGAGTTCAACGTCCGGCCGCTCGATGTGCTCGATGCGAGAAGCCTTGCCTCGGGCAGGCTGCTGCTCATTGCGCAGCCGCGGCCGCTTGCGCCGACGGAACTCGTGGCGTTGGACAAATGGGTGCGGCAGGGCGGGCGCGCATTGATCCTGACGGACCCGATGCTGCTTTGGCCTTCCGACCTTCCGATTGGCGATGCCCGTCGAGCGCCAGCCATCGGCCTTTTAGGCCCGCTGCTCGATCACTGGGGCGTCAGCATGAAGAGCCCGCCCGAAGCAAGTCTCGTAGTGAAGGAGATCCGGACCGGCGGCGAGACACGAAGACTCACCATGTTCGCGCCCGGGCGGTTCGCATCAGCAGCCTGCGCCGTCCGGTCTCACGGGCTGGTTGCGGATTGCCGGATCGGGGAGGGAAGGGCGATTCTCATCGCCGATGCCGACATGATGCACGACCGGCTCTGGATCGGCCCAGGCACGGCCGGCGCGGAGCGGCACGGGCGTGTGGCGGACAATCCGCTGATTCTCGCCGACCTTCTCGACGAACTCGCCGGCAGCGCGCGCCGCCGTTCGCAAGGGCCGGTTGCATGGCTCGACCCCGGTGCCGCGCCGAGCAAGGCCTTTCTGCTTGCTCTGCTGCCGCTCGCGCTCGCAGCCGCGCCCGCGGCATGGCGTTTCGCCCGCGCGCGCTGACCGCCTTCTCCCCAGACTTATCCACAGGCTTGTCCCAATAG
>JALYNE010000556.1 GCA_030773375.1 Pseudomonadota bacterium | reverse complement strand
CGAAGGAGATGCCGTCGGAGAAGTGGTCTTCAACACCTCGATGACGGGTTACCAGGAGGTGATGACCGATCCCTCCTACGCCGCTCAGATCATCACCTTCACCTTTCCGCACATCGGCAATGTCGGCACCAATTACGAGGACTTGGAAGCGGACAATCCCTTCGCACTCGGCTGCATCGTTCGCGAGGACGTGACGGGCCCGAGCAACTACCGTGCGCTCCAGAGCTTCGAGCAATGGATGAAGTACAACGGCTGCATCGGGCTTTCCGGAGTGGATACGCGGGCGCTGACCCGCAGGATCCGAGAAGGAGGGGCTCCCAATGGCGTCATTGCCCATGATGCTCGCGGCGCGTTCGATCTGGATGCTTTGCTTCAAAAGGCGCGGGAATGGCCAGGGCTCGAAGGGATGGATCTCGCCAGGGACGTCTCCTGCCGGCAGATGTTTCGTTGGTCGGGCGGCCGCTGGACGCAAAGTGGAGGCTATGGTGAGCATGCCGAGGACCTGGGGCGGCCGCATGTGGTTGCGATCGACTACGGCTCCAAACGAAACATCTTCCGCAACCTCGCCGATGCGGGCGCACGCGTCACCGTGCTTCCGGCAACTGCGACCTTCGATGAAGTCATGGAGCACCAGCCCGACGGCATATTCCTGTCGAACGGCCCGGGCGATCCCGCTGCGACAGGGGAATATGCAGTGCCGGTGATCCGGCAGCTGCTCGACACCGGCAAGCCGCTGTTCGGCATCTGTCTGGGCCACCAGCTCTTGGGGCTCGCCGTAGGCGCGAAGACGATCAAGATGCACCAGGGCCATCGCGGCGCCAATCATCCCGTGAAGCGCCTCTCAGATGGCCGCGTGGAGATTACGAGCATGAACCATGGCTTTGCCGTCGAAACCGAGACGCTGCCGCAAAATGCACGGCCAACGCACATCTCGCTCTTCGATGGAAGTTTGGCGGGGCTGGAGCTGACCGACCGGCCTGCGTTCAGCGTGCAGTATCACCCGGAGGCGAGCCCGGGACCGCAGGACAGCACGTACCTCTTCGAAAGGTTCGTGAAGCAGCTGGAGCGAAGGGAATGAGTTTCAGCTTCGACCTAGATTATCTGGAGGACCTAAAGCCTCTGCTGGCGCTGCTCAAGGAAGCGGATCGTTCCGATACCGTCGAGAAAATCGAAGATTGCAAAGCACTTGGCTCGACAGGTGGGGAGATACTCAGCTGCATTTGCGGTTCTTTGCGAACGGCCCGCAAAGAGGGAGTGAACAGGCCGACCGAAAATGCAGTCAACGAATACCTAAAGAAGGCGGGGCCAGGCTACTAATGGCCGGACGCACCGACACGCCCTCGATCCTCACCACCCATCGCGGACGTTCTCCCTCTCCCCAGCGGGGAGAGGGTTGGGGTGAGGGGGCTCGGCTTTTGAAGCTGGCCCTCGAGGTCAAACACCCCCACCCAACCTCCCCCCTCAGGGGGAGGGCTTATCCCGAGGCGATGCGGAATTCGGCCAGGATGGTCCCGAGCACGCCGTCCAGGTTCTCCGTAACCTCGCCGTTCCAGAAGCGGATCACCTTGTACCCACAAGCCTCGATTATCCGGGTACGGACAGCGTCGGCTTCGACAGCGTCGCCATGCTGTCCGCCGTCGAGTTCCACCACCAGCTTTGCCCTGCGGCAGGCGAAGTCGGCGACGTGCGGGCCGATGGGGAACTGGCGGACGAACTTGTGCCCGTCGAGCCGCCGGCCACGCAGGCGCGACCACAGCAGCGTTTCCACCTCGGTCATGTCCCGGCGCAGCTTGCGCGCGACCGGCGTCAGGCGTGCTTCCGTCAGCGCTGGACCCCCTCACTCAACCCTCTCCCGCAAGGGAGAGGGCTTCTTCAGGATCGCAGCGTAACATATGCCTAAGCGTACCGACATCTCATCGATCCTCATTCTGGGCGCCGGCCCGATCGTCATCGGCCAAGCGGCGGAGTTCGACTATTCGGGCACGCAAGCCGTGAAGGTGCTGCGCGAGGAGGGGTATCGCACCATCCTGGTCAACTCGAATCCCGCCACGATCATGACCGATCCGGAGCTTGCGGACGCGACTT
>JALYNE010000555.1 GCA_030773375.1 Pseudomonadota bacterium | reverse complement strand
TACTCCTGGGCCGCCTGCTCAAACAGCGTCAGTTCCGCAATCCCGCGCGCATCACACAGGGAGGCGAAGACCATCGGCCGGCCCTGCTGCGTGTGAATCCGGCGGTAGGCCACGACGACGCCAGCCATAGTGACACGCTGGCCGACATATTCAGCAATGCGCTCGGCAGGCGTAATGGTCTGTGAAGCAAGCTGGTCTGCGTACAAATCAAGTGGATGATCCAGTGAAAGCGTCCAGCCTAATGTACGGTATTCCTCTGCCGCCCGTTCCGCAACGGTTTCATGCTCAATGGCAATCGCCGGCACGGCTTCGTCGTCGGCCAGCAGCCGGGGCTGATCCCGCAGCTCCCGCTTGGCGCGAGCAGCTTCCCAGCGCGCTGCCCGACGGGAGGGGGTAAGCGTATCGAGCGCACCCGCACTGATCAGCTTGTCCAGCTCGCTCGCGGTCAGCTTCACGCGTGACCGAAGGTCGGTCACGCTGGTAAACGGGCGCACGTGGGCCTCGGTATGGATGCGCTCCAACGTTGGCATACCGAGGGCACAGCGCAGCACGCGCAAGCCACAGCGAATGGTCTCCTTGTGTGGCAGGCTCAGCATGGGGCTGTTGACCGAAGGGCCGACTAAGGTAATGCCATGGCGGCGCGCTTCCGCGGCGTAGACCAGCTGGGGATACATGCCACCCCCTTCCTCGCCGAGCCGGTCAAGCACCGCCGCATGGAAATGGACGGGGTAGTGCGCGGCAAGGTACGCCACGCGCCAGGCGATATAGGCGAGGGCCAGCGCGTGGCCGCGCACGAATGTGTACCGCTGGATGTACGTCAGCCAGCCCAGCACCACATCAATTTCAGCATCACTCCAGCCACCTTCGAGTGCGGCTGCCCGTAATTGATTGCTCAGGCGTTGCGCCGCGTCACCCCCTTTTTTCAGCGCCTTGCGCAGCCGCTCCGCGTCGGCAAGGTTGAACCCTAGTGCGTGCGCGATGAGTAGCAGGTCTTCGTCAAACAGAAACGCCCCGTGGCTACCGGCCAGCACCTGCTCGATGACCTGCTGATGCGCCTTGGTGAGGACGTGCCAGTCGGGCAGCGTGGCCGTCCCACCGTGCAGCGCCGCCAGGAGGCGCGGGCGGGTCGTGGACGCACCAGGCCGGAGCGCACCGAGGGCAATCGCAATGTCCGCTTCGGTGCGCGTTTGAAGCGCGGTCATCAGCTGCATCACCGCTGGTGAGTGCAGGTAGGGAATGGCGCGGGTATCGCCGCGAGCCAAGAGGTTGGAGGTCAGGACGTCCGTTCCCCCAATCCCCCACAGGTCGGGTTTGGGGTAAACGTCGGCGTGGATCTGCGCCTCGGCCTGGTCGAAAATGGCTGAGCCGTACCAGCTGAGGATGTCGAATTTAAGCAACCCCAAAAGTTCAACATCATCCTTATTCGCTAAAAGCAGCGCGCCATCGTTGCACACGCCGACACCGTACAGATCGACGATGGGTTCCTCGGCGACGATCAGCCCGGAACTGTGGCGCATGACGTGATGGGGCTGGTCCCGAATGGCGTCCGCCGCCCGCAGGATCATCGCCTCATGGGCGTCAATCATGGCACCGGTGGCGAGTTTCTGCCGCAGCCGCCGGACTTGCTCGCTGTCCCAGCCGAAGGCTTTAGCCGCCTGCGTCACCGCTCCTCGCTCGCGCAGCGTGACCACCGAGGCCAAGTGCGTGACCCGCGCCGCACCGAACATCGCGATGAGGATGGCTTTGACCTCGGCCTCACGCCCCGCTGGAATGCCGAAGTCCAGATCGGGTAGGTCGCCCTGCCCGCGATGCGCTCCCGCGAAGCGCTCGAAGACAAAGCCCGGCGTCGTGGCCGGATCGACCGGGCTGATGCCTAAGGCGAAGCACAGGAGTGAACCCGTACCGCTGCCTTGCAGCACCATGCGGATGCCCTTCGCCGCCGCCCGCTCGACCAGCTCGGCTGCATGGAGCAGGAAGGGGGCGACGCCCTGCGCCGTGACTTCGTTGACCTCATGGATCAGCCGCTCGGTCAGCTCACGGGTCAATACGGCATATTTTTGGCGCATGCCAGTGAAGGCCCGGCTCAGCA
>JALYNE010000554.1 GCA_030773375.1 Pseudomonadota bacterium | reverse complement strand
ATGAAGCCTATCGCTCGGTAGACCTGCCGGTGCTGGTCCTGATCGCAGCCATGATCCCGATCGGCCGGGCGTTCGACGACGCCGGCGGCACGCGGGCGATCGCCGACGCGATCGGCTGGCTGCTCTCCGGCGCGCCGCTTCCGCTTGTGCTCGCCGTTATCTGCGGAGCCTCCATGCTGCTCTCCATCTTTCTCAACAATGTGGCGACCGCGCTGGTCATGGGACAGGTGGGCATCGGAGCGGCTGCATCTCTAGGTATCAGCCCTGATGCCGCCTTGCTTGCGGTTCTGGTGGGGACGAGCTGCGATTTCCTGACCCCTATCGGACACCAGAACAACCTGCTGGTGATGCGCCCGGGCGGCTATCGCTTTCGCGATTATCCACGCGTAGGCGCGCCGCTTTCCGTCATGACGATCGTGGTCACCGCATATGTACTCAGCCGCGCCTACGGCTGATGCCCATCAGCTGGTGAGAAGCTCGAATTTGTCGGTGCTGACGGTGAGGCGTCCCACCGTGCTTGCCACCGGAAAGGGCCGCCCCTCGGCCGCATAGCCTTGAAGCGCCGCCTCGAGCGCTCGCGTCGCCTGCTCGCAAGCTTCCTCATGATCGCGGCCCATTCCCATCGCTTCGGGGACATCCGGAATGGTTGCGATCAGCATGCCGTCATAGCGGTCAGCGAGCTTCAAGGCATAAGTGAGCATACCGGCTCCTTTGGACGAAGTATCCGTGGCACAAACGCGGTACGCGGGGCGGCGGGGACGAAGCCGCTGATCAGAAGATGATCTTAGGCAAGGTGAAGAGCGAGTCCTCGACCCGGCGGCTCGCCGCTGCATAAACTCGTTTCGGCGCGAAACCGATCGCATCACTTGCCTGCCGCTGCGACAGGCCCCTGTCCGAGCAGATTGCTCTGCCAGAACATCAGGCTCGTCCAGAACTGATAGTCCTGGTTCGCTTTCTTGGCGAAGCCGTGGCCCTCGTCCTGTGCAAGCAGATGCAAGGCAGTTCCTCCTTGCCCACGCACGGCTTTGATGATCTGGTCCGCTTCGGACGCGGGCACGCGCGGATCGTTGCCGCCCGTGACGATCATCAGCGGCAGCCGAAGCTCTCGAACCCGCGTCAGCGGCGAGATGGCCAGCAGCTTGGCGCGCTGCGCCGGGTCCCGTTCGTCGCCATATTCAACGCGGCGCAGATCGCGTCGATAGGCCTGCGTGTTTTCGAGGAAAGTCACGAAATTGGATATGGCGACGGCGCAATTGGCCCCGCGCAGCCGCTGGCCGAAGCGGATCGCGCTCGCATAGCACATATAGCCGCCGTAGGAGCCGCCGGTGACGCCGAAGCGGCTCGGATCGAGCGCGGGATTGCGGGCAAGCACATCGAGAAACGCGCCGATGTCGTTGACCGAATTTTCGCGGAGGTCAGGCCCGTTGTCGAGCGCGACGAACCGTTTCCCGTATCCCGTCGAGCCGCGGACGTTCGGGTAGAATAACGCAATGCCGAGCTCGTTCAGAAGATAGTTGTTCCGCCCCAGAAAGCCCGGCCGCGACTGGCCTTCCGGACCGCCGTGGATGCTGACGATGAGCGGCCGTTTGCCTGGAAATCTACGGGGGTCCGGCCGATAAAGAAAGCCTGAGACACGCTCGCCGTCGAAGCTCGTCGTCTCCAGGAGTTCCGGCTCCACGTTGGTTCTCGGGTCAAGGCCGCCCGTTTCGCTCTCGGTCCAGCGGGTGACGGCAAGCGTCTGCGGGTGAACCGAATAAACGTCGGCCGTTGAGCGGGCTGACGAAAGCGTGACGCCGACCTCGCCCCAAGGCGCCACTTCAAGGCCGCCGGCGGTTCCGGCCGGAAGCGCCTTCACCTCGCGTACCTGACGCGAGCGTGGGTCAAGCAGCTTGAGGCGGCTCACGCCCGCCTCGTTTACGAGATACGCTATGAAGCGGCCGTCTTCGGAAATTTCGAACTGCTCGACGTCCCAGCGTCGATCCGGCGCGACGGAGGTGAATCGGCCCGTTGCCATGTCGAGCGTTCCCAGTCGCTGGAAATCCGAGCCTTGGTCGGTCGTAACCCACAGCGTCCCGTCAGGCGCAAATGCCGCCCCACCAT
>JALYNE010000553.1 GCA_030773375.1 Pseudomonadota bacterium | reverse complement strand
CGCGCTCCGCCTGGGCGGTTCGCCCGCGTCCCCTGATCGAGCGGTGCGACCATGAAGCTTCCGTAGTGCGCGTGAAGCGGCATATCGCGGCAGGCGACATCTACCAGGCGAACCTTACCTTCCGGGCGGAAGTGCGGATCGCCGGGAATCCATTGGCGCTATATGCCGGCCTCCGCCGGCGCATGGGCGGCCGCCATGGCGGCGCCGTGTTCACGGGAACGCATTGGCTGCTGTCTTCCTCGCCCGAGCTCTTCTTCACGCTCAAAGAGGGGCGGCTGACCACGCGCCCCATGAAAGGCACTGCCGAGCGGATTGCCGATCCCGCCGATGATGCGGCCGCGGCGCTGGCGCTCAGCCAGGACCCAAAGCAGCGCGCCGAAAATCTGATGATCGTGGACCTTCTCCGCAACGACCTGTCGCGCGTGTCGAAGGTCGGCACCGTCGCTGTGCCCGCGCTGTTCCAGGTCGAGACCTATCCGACCGTCCACCAGATGACTTCCGTCATTGTCTCCAAGATCGAGGAGGGAAGGGATGCAGTGGACGTCATCGAAGCTCTGTTTCCCTGCGGCTCCGTCACGGGCGCGCCCAAGATCCGGGCAATGGAGTTGATCGCCGATCTCGAAGCCGGGCCGCGGCACGTATATACCGGCTCGATCGGTGAGCTTGCACCGGGTGGGCGGGCGTCATTCAATGTTGCAATTCGAACGTTGACGCTGAAAGCGGGTGAAGGTCGCGCGTTGATGGGGCTGGGTTCGGGGATCGTGGCCGACAGCCGTGCCGCAGACGAATGGCGCGAGTGCCTGGCGAAGGGAGCCTTTGTGAGCAATCCGGACCGAAGCTTCGACCTCATCGAGACGATGCGCTTCGACCCGCACGACGGCATCTTCGAATTCGAGCGGCACCTGGCGCGGATGAAACGAAGTGCGGATGCGCTCGGCTTTGCCTTCGATCGGCACGGCGCGCGAAATGAACTTCAGGCCGCGACATTCCGCCTGCGCGAGCCGCGCAAGGTGCGACTGCTCCTGTCGCCGACGGGGGCAGTCGCCATAGAAGTGCGGCCGCTTCCTTCTGGCTCCGCCAAGGCCGCTGCTGTCGCCCTCGCGCCGCTTCCTGTCGCAAGGGACGATTTTCGCCTGTTCCACAAAACCAGCGATCGCGCCTTTTATGATGATGCACGGGCGGCCTCAGGCGCGTTCGAAGTTGTTTTCGAGGACGAAGCCGGATTCCTCACCGAAGGAAGCTTCAGCAACATCTTCGTTCAGCGGGAGGCGCTGCTTGTCACCCCCCCGCTCTCGCGAGGACTGCTCCCGGGCATCCTTCGCGAGCGACTGATCGCGAGCGGAGAGGCCATCGAAGGGGACCTCATTGCCGCGGATCTGGTGCACGGCTTCTACATCGGCAATGCGGTGCGCGGCCTGGTCCCGGCTGTGCTGCGCTAGCCGGGATTTCCAGCCAAGCTGCTGGCGTTTTTGCAAAATGAACGGGGCGCAGAAAAAAAGGTTGGCGGAGTGCATCCTTCAAACGGGGTTCAGCGAACCTCCTTAAGGGATTTCTCGATTGGAGCGTTTCGAGATGATGGACAGACGGATGTTGCTTGGCGCCGGCGGCGCTTCGCTGCTGGGCGGCTTGGCCTTCTTCGGCGGCATGGGTAAATCCTACGCGCGCGGCGGCAATTTCGAAGTGAAGCTGAGCGAAGCCGAGTGGAAGAAGCGGCTGACGCCCCAGCAATATGCGGTGCTTCGCCAGGAGAGTACCGAACGCGCGGGCTCGAGTCCGCTCAACAAGGAAAAGCGCAAGGGCACCTATGTCTGTGCCGGTTGCGCGCTTCCGCTTTATTCCTCGGTGACGAAGTTTGAAAGCGGCACCGGCTGGCCGAGCTTTTATGCCCCGCTACGCAATGCGGTCGGCACCAAGCCGGACAATTCGCTCTTCTTCAAGCGGACCGAGGTTCATTGCCGCCGCTGCGGTGGGCACCTCGGCCACGTTTTCGAGGATGGCCCGAAGCCGACCGGCCTGCGCTATTGCATGAACGGGGCCGCCATGAAGTTCGTAGCAGCATGAGGCTGCTGCTTATCCTGGCGCTCCTCGTCGCTGCTCCCGCCAGCGCCGCGACGC
>JALYNE010000552.1 GCA_030773375.1 Pseudomonadota bacterium | reverse complement strand
AAAAGGATGCCTCCCGCTGACGAGCCGAGCAGAAACCACGGCATCCAACTCGCTGCAGCGCGCCTGGCGAGCGCATTTAGCCTGCCACGCACCTGGGCTGGCGAGCGTGCGGGGTTAGGGCCGAACATTGTTCGCCTCCGCGCGGGCAAGCTCCGCTTCAGCGCGATGAACTGCCGCTTCGATCTCTTCTCCGCTGGCTGTGAATTGCGGCCGAGTGCTGCAGCCCGCCAGCAGCACTGACAGCAGGAGGGGGAGGAGCTTGGCGGTCGCGGTTGCTGGATGCGTGTGCACAGCAATTCCCTTCGGCTGAGTGGAAGTCAGGCAAGCTCCGCCGGCAGCTTGTCGGTTGGCAGGGCCATCTTTGCCATCGTCCTGCCGAAGCCACCGACGGCTATCAGCGAAGCGGCAAGTGCGAGCAGAGTGCTGCGGATCATTTTGTCCTCCCTATTTTCCGCCCGGCGCGATCACCGGTGCGAGAGAAGGTTTAGCCTTCCGAAGCGGGCACATCCTGAGAGGAAGCTGGAAAGAGTCTGAAATTTGCCTACCGGAATCGGCTGGAGAGCCAGCGCGAAAGGTGGTGCTGAGACGTCGGCCAAGCCGCAAGGCCCCTCGCCGAGGGATGATCACCTGCTGATGCACTCACCGGTAGAGAGGCCAGCACGGAGACCATGACAGCTGCGGGATGGGCTATCTTGTTGAGGAGCGAGAGGTTTAGGTTTCCATGAGCTGCGCCGCAGTGCGCGCTTCGTTCCAATGCGAGTGCTCGCTTCGGATCACTTCTCCGGTTCGCCTCGGGTCTTCAGATCCAACCCAGGAGAGTGAGGAGAATGAACGTCAGGCCAGCCGAAATAGCGAGCGAGCCGAGGCAGCCCAGGCGGTTGGAAAAAAAGAAGAACATGTGGCTCCTCGAGTGTCAGCTCACGTGCCGGGCTCACCTTCCTCGTCGGGAGGCGCTTCCTCTTCCGGCGCAGGCGGTGGAGGCGGGGGAGTGACGGTCGGAATTTCCCGCGGCGGCGGCGCAGGGGCATTGTCGCGCGGGCGCGGTGCCGATGCTCCCGGCGGGTCCGCATTCTCGCGCGGGCGCGGCCGCGGGATGATAGCCACCGGCCGTGCGGCTTCGGGTGGCGCAGCATCGATCACGGGCGGCTCGCTGGTTGGTGCCGGATCGGCCGGCGCCAGATCTTCGTAAGCGTCGGTGGGAGCTGGGGCGGCGCTACCCTCCACGTCATAGTCGGCGATCGGGTAGCTTTCAGCCGGCGGTGCGGCGCCTTCGACGGGCGGCAGAATTTCGCCGCTCGCGGCCGCCTGCGGCGCTGCGGCCGCGGGGGTGCTTTTCACCGCCTCGGCCATGAAGCTCCGCCAGATTTGCGCGGGAAGGCCGCCCCCCTTAACGTCTCCGACAGGCTTGTTGTCGTCGCGGCCGATCCACACAGCCGTTACAAGATCGCCCGCAAAACCGACGAAGTAAGCGTCGCGGCTGTCCTGCGTCGTCCCGGTTTTGCCAAAGGTCGGGATGGGCAGCGCCGCGCCCCGTCCGGTGCCCTGACTCGTTACGGCCCAGAGCAGCTCCATCATCTGCCGCCGCGTGCTCCCTTGGAAGGGCGTTCCCGGAGACTCGTCGCCAGCCTCCGGAAGCCCGCGGGGCCGTACCGGGTAGCTGCCGTTCGCGACTGCGGCAAAGGCACCGGCCATCTCCATCAAGCTGATCGTGGAGGTGCCGAGCGGAAGGGTGGGCCCCTGTTCGAGCTCGCTGGTGACGCCGAGGTCGCGCGCCGCCTTGATCACGCGGTCGCGACCGACCGCTTCCGCGAGGCGGACGGCGGCGACGTTGCTCGAAACGGCAAAAGCTTCGCGAAGGGTGATGATCCCCCGATACTTGTTCTCGTAATTCTGGGGCGTCCAGTTGCCGATCCTGATCGGCTGATCCGGGATGCGATGTGCTGGTGTGAAGCCCGCTCGAAGCGCAGCGAGATAAACGAAGATCTTGAAGGTCGAGCCGGGCTGCCGCTTGGCCTGGGTGACGCGGTTGAACGGACTTTCGCGGTACGAGCGACCGCCAACCATTGCGACCACGCGCCCGTCGGCACGCATCGAAACCATCGCGACCTGCGCACCGGCAAG
>JALYNE010000551.1 GCA_030773375.1 Pseudomonadota bacterium | reverse complement strand
TGTATAAGCGACGATAAACAGGGAGGCCCATGATGAAGATTTCTAAGCTCGCCGTAACCACCGCCATCGTCGGATCGATGATGTTCGGCACTGCAGCCTTCGGCTCCAGCCACCGGGAGGCGCCCGCCATCACGAGACTGCCGAAGGCCGATAATACCGACGTCTATGCCTTCCGCAGCTACGAGCCGGGGCGCGAGGGGTTCGTCACGATTATCTCGAACTGGTATCCGTTGCAGGACCCCTTCGGCGGGCCCATTTACTACCCGCTGGATCCGGACGCTATCTACGAGATCTACGTCGACAACGACGGGGACGCACGCGAAGACCTGACGTTCCAGTTCGATTTCAACTGGCTGCTAAAAGGTGGCACCGGCAACACGATCAGGGTCGGAGACCAGACGCTGCCGATCGCGCTGAGGCAGATCGGGCCGGTCACACGCCCGCTTGACGCGAACTTGGGGTTTGATGAAGATTATACGGTGACCCTCATCAGCGGTGACCGCCGCACCGGCACGCGCGCGGCGATAACCAACGCCAACGGCGGCGGCGAGCGCTTCCCGAAGCCGTTCGACAATGCCGGCAACAAGACGATCCCGAACTACCCCGCATATGCGGCGCAGTTCATCTACGACGTCAACATCCCGGGCTGCGCGACGCGCGGTCGGGTCTTCGTCGGGCAGCGCGAGGAAGCCTTCGCGGTCAACCTTGGCGAGAGCTTCGACCTCATCAATTACGTGCCGATCCAGGGTGGACCGGGAGGGTTCCCGGGTGGCATCACGCAAAGCCGCGAGAATGACGACCTGGTCGGCAAGCAGAACGTCACCTCGATGGCCGTCGAAGTCCCGATCGCCTGCCTCACCGGCGCCGGCAACGGCGTGATCGGCGTCTGGTCCACCACGAGCATGCCACAGACAATGGTTCTCGATCCAAACCCGGGCTTCGGCACGGCCCAAGCCACTTCGGGCGCGCTTGTGCAGGTCTCGAGGCTCGGTTCGCCGCTCGTGAACGAGCTGGTGATCGGGATGCCGCAGAAGAACCTCTTCAACGCGGCTCACCCGACGCAGGATGGCGCCCTCGCCGCATTCGTCACCAACCCGACCTTCCCCGCGATCGTCAACGTGCTGTTCCGCGACGCGGTGAACCGTACTCTGGGCACCAACATCCAGAACCTCGCGCCGAGGAACCTGCCGCGCACCGACCTCGTCGCCGCCTTCCTTACCGGCATTCCGAGCCTCAACCAGCAAAGGAGGGTCACCCCCTCCGAGATGCTCCGGCTCAACACGGCGATCGATCCTACGCCGCGCGAGCGTCAAAGCACCTTCGGCGTCGCGGGCGATGACCTCGCCGGCTTCCCGAACGGACGGCGGCCGGGCGACGACGTGGTGGATATCGTCCTTCGCGTGGCGATGGGGAGACTCTGCCACCCGGTGCCGATCAACGGCCAGCCCGTGCAGCTGGGGTTCTGCCGGCCAGAGGATGCGCCGGTGGGCAACGTTCCGTTGACCGATGGCGCTCCCATCTCTGCGGCTGAGCTACTGAACACCTTCCCGTACCTGCGTAATCCGATCCCCGGTTCGCCGGGCCGGGCGGCCGACGCGCGCCGCAACTCGACCACGCCGCAGAGCGAGGAGGAGGTGCCGGTGACCGAACCAACCGAGCAAACGACGACGGAAGAAACAGCCGGCAGTGAAGGCTGAGCTGACAGCCGCGCTTCTCGCAGCTGCCGCCACAGGGATCGGCGGCTGCGGGCAAGCGAGTGTCGAGCCGGCGCCTGAAAAGGCGTCGGCGGCGCTCGAAGAACGGTTCGGCGAGAATTTCACGGCGATGTCGCGGGCGAGTGCAAACTCCGCGCCCCGGGACGTCAACGCGAATGATTTGCCGCCGGTCAGCCTCACCGACGAGCCGATAGATTTCTGACGATCAAGCCTCCGCCAGTCGGAGGTGAATTAAAAAAAAAAGGGGTACACCCATGAACTTCAAGACAATCCGCAGAGCGGCCGCGACACTCCTCGCGGCGAGCTGCCTTTCGACCGCCGCGTCGGCCCAGAGCCTGATCGCGGTCAGGGGCGGCAACACCCTTGTAAGGGTGAGCACCACCGGCGGCGCGGGCACCACCACCGCCATCACCGGCCTCGGCGCCGGCCA
>JALYNE010000550.1 GCA_030773375.1 Pseudomonadota bacterium | reverse complement strand
GTTCGATGGGTACGCCGACCGCCATGGCAGGCGGAGCATAAGCCGCGAAAAAGGTGATTTGGTTCGGAAGTCCCGCAATCACCAGCGTGTTCAATGTGGCGAGCAGCACCACGATGGCGATGTGCTGGGCGCCAAGCTCGACGCCGCTCATGGTAGCCAGTGCGAGGGTTACGATGACGATGGAAGCGGGCGCAGCGATCCGGAACAAGGCCACAGCCAGCGGCAGCACCACCGATGACGAAGGCGTGTTGAGGCCGAGGCGCTCTGCCCCTGCGAGCATGGGCGGCAAAGAGGCGAGCGACGACTGTGTGCTTGCGGCGACGGCTTGAGCGGGAGCAACGGCTCTGGCGAAAAGCCGTGGCTTCACGCCCCCTGCAAGAACGGCCAGCGGATACATCGCAACGCCAAGCACGACCGTCACCACGATCTGAACGAGCACGTACCAGGCAAGCGCCGCTCCAGCACCAAGGCCGATGCGGGCTGCCACTCCAAACGCCAAAGCGAACACGCCGATCGGGGCCAGCAGCAGGAGCCAGCGCACGATCACCAGCATGGTCTCGACGCCGGCGCGGAAGAAGCTCAGCACTGGCGTGGATTGTTCTTGCCGAAGCCGTCCGGCGGCTAGTCCGAAGACAAATGCGAACAAGGTCAGCGGCACGATAGCCCCCTCGGCGGCGGCCGCTATCGGGTTGCTGGGGACGAGGCCCCGGAGCCATTCGGCTACTGGCGGTATATCCGGCACTTCGCTTACCCCAAGGCCGCCACGGAGCGCATCGAGGCCAGCAGGCGACCATCCGCCGAGCAGAAGCGGCCCCAGCAGCGCTCCCACCAGCCCGGACGCGAAGAGCAGAATCGCGAACAGAGAAAGCGCCCGGCCGGTCACGCCGCCGGCGCCGGCTGAGGCAGCGGCCGATGAAATGCCGGTGACGACCAGCGAGAAAACGAGCGGAACGATCGTCATCCGCAGCGCGTCGAGCCAAAGGCCGCCGACCACAGTGGCGGCGCTCAGCGCCGGCTCGAGCGGCCACCCGGACCAGCCGGCGACCGCGCCGGCGGCGAGCCCCATGGCGAGGCCCAGCAGAATTCGGGCCGCTTGGGACATCGACGCTCCTCGGGAGGTGAGCAACGGCGCCTACTGCGCCGGCTGCAGCTCTGCCGGCGCAGTCTCGGCCTGGATCACCTGCGCCGAGAAGCGTTCCATCTCCTCGGCTTGGGGGCTCATCTGAAGGAGGAGGAGATCCAGCCCCGCATCCTCGAACTCGGCGATCTTCTCGCGGATCTGCTCGGGCGTGCCGATGAGCCGTGGCCTCAGCCCCCGGTTCGTCACCGAATATTCCTGGATCTTCAGCTCGCGCTCGAGCTGCGTACCCGACAGCCACTGCTCGAAATTGTCGAAGCCAGGCGGGGGCGTGCCCTTCATGTCGGTGATGCGCTCGAGCTCGCGCTGGGCTTCGCGCTCGCTGTCCCGAACGATCGCATAAGCAGCCATGCCGTAGGTCATCGGGGGCTTGCCTGCGCGGTCCCGACGGGCGCGCATGTCGGCGATCTTTTCGCGGATCACGTGCGGCGCATCGCCATGCATCACGTAAGCATCGCACTGCGCGGTGATCATGGCCTTGGCCGCTTCGGATTCGCCGCCGGCATAGATGACGGGCTTACGCACCGGCTTCGGCTCGTTGATCGCGTCTTCGGTACGGTAATATTTCCCTTCGAAGCTGAAGCGAGGCTCGGTCCAGAGACCCTCCACCACCTGCAGCCACTCGGACGTCCGGGCGTAGCGGTTGTCATGCTCGTCGAACTGAAGCCCGTACTGCCTGGCTTCGTCCGCCCACCAGGATGAAACGACGTTGAGAGCGAGCCTGCCGCCGCTGATCCGGTCGATGTTGGACGATTGCTTTGCGAACAGCGCCGGCTGATGGAAGTTCGGACGGACGGCAATCATCAGCTCGATCGAATTCGTCACTGCCGCGAGCGCCGCTGCCGTCGACCAGGCATCCAAAGTGGGAGCATCCCGCCCCTTGGTGTCGTTCATGTTGAGCTCGGCGACAAGCGTCAGGTCGTAGCCGATCTGCTCGGCACGGCGGACCAGCCGAGACATATAGTCCCAGCTCGCCTCCATCCGCTCGTCTTCTACGTTGCGCAGCCAACCGCC
>JALYNE010000549.1 GCA_030773375.1 Pseudomonadota bacterium | reverse complement strand
TTCAGCCCTGCAACGAGGGCAACCGCATTGTCATAGCCTTCCGGATGCGGCTGGAACGCTTTCCCCTGTTCAGGCGGATCGCCGCGGAGGGCGACGATGTGCCGGACGCCTGCGGCCCAGTAGCTGCGGGCGATGTCGTCGATTTCCTCGCGCGTCGCCTCGACGCAGGTGAGGTGGGCGGCGGGCGCAAGGCTTGTCTCGCGCACGATCCGCTCGACGGTGGCGTGGGTGCGTTCCCGGGTGGAGCCCCCGGCGCCGTAAGTGACCGACACGAAGCGCGGCTGAAGCGGCTCCAGCATCCGGATGGCCTCCCACAGCGTCTGCTCCATCTTCTCCGTCTTGGGCGGGAAGAATTCGAACGAGACGTCGATATCGCCCGCCACGTCCTCGAACAGCGGCTTGGCGAGGGTGCGGATCGAGGGACCGATCAAAGTCATGCAACCACCTTGAGGCGCGCCCGGGGCTGCTCGCCTTCCCATAGAGTAACGGTCAGCTCGCCGCCCTGCAGATGCTCGACGACGCGCGCCTTCAGCCCTGCCGCAGTCATCCAGCCGATCACGGCTTCATCGGCAAAACCCAATCGGGCATGGGCGTCCCGGGCGCGAAGCTCCTCGCGCTCATGCGGCGCAAAGTCGACGATGAGGAGCCGTCCGCCGGGATTGAGCAGCCGCGCCGCCTCCGCCACAGCGGCCGCGGGCTGCTGGGCATAATGCAACACCTGATGAATTATCACCGTCTCTGCCGAAGCAGACGGCAGCGGCAGCGAATACATATCCCCTTGCCTCAGCTCGGCCGCGGACAGACCGGCCTCGGCGAGCTTCACGCGGGCAAGACGGAGCATTTCGGGGGACCGGTCGACGCCCACGGCGCTGGTGGCACTTGCCGCGAACAGTTCCAGCATCCGGCCCGTCCCGGTCCCGATATCGACCAGCCGTCCAATTGCTCCCTGGCCGAGCGCACGCGCGATCGCCGCCTCCACGTCGCTTTCCGCGATGTGGAGCGAGCGAAGTTCGTCCCAGTCCTTAGCGTGGAGCGCGAAATAGCGTTCGGCGGCAGCAGCTCGATCGGCGCGAACGGCCGCAAGCCGGGCGGCGTCGGCGACAGCCCAGGGGTCCTCACCGTCCATCTCAGACCAGGCGTCCAGCAGCGCGAACAGGGGCTGGACGCGGTCGGGCCGCCCGAGACTGAGGAAAACCCAGCTGCCTTCCTTCCGGCGCTCGGCAAGACCAGCTTCGATGAGAATCTTGACGTGGCGTGACACGCGAGGCTGGCTCTGCCCCAGCACTTGCGCAAGTTCGCCCACCGACAGCTCCATCGCGCGCAGAAGCGCAACGATGCGCAAACGCGTCGGATCGGCCAGGGAGCGAAAGATGTCGGGCGCTGCAGACATGAGATAAGGATATAAAGATATCTTTATATGCCGGTCAAGGAGGATATCGGACACGCCGCCTGATCGGTTTGCGGCGAACTGAAAAGCCTTGCCTACCGAAACAGTAGACATAGCAGCCCTCCTCCTATATTTGCCGCCGACGCTGGAAGCTGTCGGATGTCCCGGCAGCACCTCGCCCAGCAGCCAGTTCCTCCACTCCAGGAGAGAGAAGTCATGAAGAAGATTGCTCTGATCACCGCCGTCGTCTCGTCGCTCGCCCTCGTCGCTTGCGGCGGCGGCGAAGCTTCGAACAACGAAGCCAACATGGCCGAGACCAACACCGAAGCGACCGCCGACGAGGCGAACATGGACGTCAACGCCGCTGCTTCCGACGCTGCGAACATGACGAACAGCGCGCTCGACGCCGCCGGCAATGTCGCCAGCGACGTCGGCAACGCCGCGGGCAACGCGGCCGATGCTGCCGGCAACGCAGTTGATGGCGCAACGAATGGCTCCACCAACGCCCAGTAAGCCTGTCAAAGGCGAGTGAGGAGAGGGCCGGGTCGCCGATGGGCGCCCCGGCCCTCTTTCTTTGGGCAGGCTGCGGCTGGCGAGAGCTTACCAGCCCTCGTCATCCGAAAAACGGTTCCCACTTTCCGAGGAAGTGCACTAGCCCGCATTTCTCACCAGGGTCCAGTAGTTGGGCAAGGACGATGACTGATTGATCTTCTTTGTTCGAAGGTCATGTGGCGCCGGCCGCTGGTTCGGAGCGGATTTTTTTGTTGGCGATTTGG
>JALYNE010000548.1 GCA_030773375.1 Pseudomonadota bacterium | reverse complement strand
GAGCGCCTCGAGCTGATCCGCCGCCAGCCAGGCACCGCCCGCAGCATCGAAGTGCTCGTCGACCCCGAACGCTTGCCGGTCCTACACCCGGCCCAACCAGTCAAATCCTCTGTGCAGAGGTACTAGTCGCGCGCCGCCCGGATTGCGGCTCCGGCCGTGAAGGGCGCAGCGGCGGCAAGGAGCAGCGACACCGCAGCAAGCAGCTTCAGCGCGCCCGTCTCGCTGCCTTGCTGCACGAGCCCCGCGCCGAAAATCAGAAGCGGCACGGCCAACGGAAGCATCAACAGGCCAGCGAGCGTGCCGGCACCGCGCAGGCCCGCAGTGAGCGCACTCACCATCAAGGTGAGCGCAGCGAGGCCGGGTGTCCCGACGAGAAGGCCGAGCTCCACGCGAAGGAGCACCGGCCCCGGGAGCTTCATCAGGGCGGCTGCCGGGACTGCGGCGAGCATCAATGGCGGGCCGAAGCTCAACCAATGGCCGATGAGCTTGGCCAGCGCGATGCTTTCCTCGCCGAGGCCGCGCACAGCGAGCTGATCGAGGATTCCGGCCGCACGGTCAGGCTCCACCAGTCTTTCCACGGGAAGCAAGGCGGCGAGCAAGGCGGCCATCCACAAGGCCCCCCCGCCGGCGCGGGCAAGGAGCGGGCGATCCGGCCCGACCGCAAATGGGAACAAGGTCGCCACCAGGAGGAAGAAGATAAGCGGCAGCAGCGCGCTTCCTCCCGCCGCGGCCAGGCGCAGCTCGCGGATGATGAGCGCCCTCATGCCCCGAGCCTCAGCGTCAGCGCATCGGCAAGGCCGAGCGGCTGGTGGGAGGCGGCGAGCACCGCGCCGCCTGTGCTGCGATGGGCTGAGATGGCTGCGCCGAGCCGCTCCTGCCCTTCGCCGTCGAGGCCGTTGGTCGGCTCATCGAGCAGCCAGAGCGGCGCTCCGGACGCGACCACGCGAGCGAGAACGGCGCGCTTCCGCTGCCCCGTCGAAAGCATGTGAACGGGAACGGCCGCGAGATGCGTGAGGCCCATCGCGTCCATGCCCGGCTCGGCACGGACGCCGTCGAGGCGCGCCCAGAAGCCGAGCGCAGCACCAAGCGTCAGCCGCTCGTCGAGCGCCGACGCTTCGTCGGCAAGGGCAAGCGGCGCTGTACGGGTGACCGTGCCTGCGGCGGCGCGGAGCAGCCCCGCGGCGATGCGGATCAGGCTCGACTTTCCGGCGCCGTTCGGCCCCCTCAGCAAAGCCGCCTCGCCCTTGCCCAAGCTGAGGTCCACCCCTTCGAAAAGCAGCCGCCCGCCGCGGATGCAGGCCACACCCTCCATCTGGAGAACGGCCATCACTCGGCTTCGCCTCCGGCTTGTTCGATGGCGTGCATCGCCTCGTCGGAAAATCCGAAATGGTGGCCCGCCTCGTGGACGATCACGTGCGTGATGAGGTCTTCGAGGCTGACGCCGGTCTCCACCCACTCATCGAGCAGCGGGCGGCGGTAAAGGTGGATCATCGCCGGGAGCTCGCCCGAAAGCATCGACGACTGTTCGCCGATGGGCCGCCCCGTGTAGAGGCCGGTGAGCTCGAAGGGATCCTCCACGCCGAGCTGCTCCAGCACCTCGTCCTCGGCGAAGTCGTCGACGCGGAGGACGACGCCTTCGAGATGGCGGCGGAACGCTTCCGGCATCCGCGCGATCGCTTCCTCGGCCAGCCGCTCGATCGCAGCCGCATCGGGCGCAAGGGTTTGACGCTCGTCCACGCCGCGCGACATAAAGGCGAAGGCGCGCCCGCGCCAGCGGACGAGGAGGAAGCGAAATGGCGGAGAAGCTCGAAGGCTCGGCGCGGGCGGAGGCGCTGGCGGCGCTTGCCGGCTGGACCTTGGACGAAGCGCGGGACGGCATCGCGCGCAGCTTCAAGTTCCGCGACTTCAACGAGGCCTTCGCCTTCATGACGCGCGTCGCGCTCGCGGCCGAGCAGGCGGACCATCACCCCGAATGGTCGAACGTCTGGAACCGGGTCGAGATCTTCCTCACCACCCACAGCGCGCGCGGGCTGACCGAGAAGGACGTGGCGCTTGCAAAAAGGATCGACGCCTTTGCCGCTTCACTTGCCCTTGTGCCCGGGGCCGATTAGAGGCGTCCACTTCCAGGACATGCGGAGCGGTGGCCGAGTGGTCGAAGGCGCTCGCCTGGAA
>JALYNE010000547.1 GCA_030773375.1 Pseudomonadota bacterium | reverse complement strand
GGTTTGGACGGATCACCCGGTTCTGGTCGAGCAAGGTGAGCTTGCCTTCCGCCTCGAGCACGCGCTGGATGACGAACATCACGTCCGGCCGGCCTGCATCATATTCGTCGAAGACGAGAGCGGTCGGAGTCTGGAGCGCCCAGGGAAGAAGGCCTTCCCGGAATTCCGTAACCTGCTGCCCTTCGCGAAGCACGATCGCGTCACGCCCGATGAGATCGATCCGGCTGATATGTGCGTCGAGGTTGATCCGGATGAGCGGCCAGTTGAGCCGTGCCGCCACCTGTTCGATATGGGTGGACTTGCCCGTGCCGTGATAGCCTTGCACCATGACCCGCCGGTTCTTGCCGAACCCGGCACAGACCGCGAGCGTCGTATCCGGATCGAAAACATAGGCGGGATCGAGGTCCGGCACGCGCTCGTCCGCCTCGCTGAACGCCGGCACTTCCATGTCGCTGTCGATACCGAACAGGTCGCGGACCTTTACGACCTTGTCGGGGGCCTCGAGAACGGGGGCGGAGCGGCTATCGGGTTTCACGTTGGCGAGATCGGCCATTTCAAACTCTCAAAGGGTCAGGCGCAGGGGCACGCCACATGATTTACTTTGTGGATCCCCCTGCAAAAGCAGGGCGGGACTTGAGCTGCGTATAAGCCTCGATCACGGCCTGCAACGCTTTCTCATGACCCCGTTCGCCGCCATTGTGGTCGGGGTGGTACCGCCGCAACAGGTCGGCATAACGTTGCCTCAGCGCACGCCGGTCGGCATCGGTTCCAAGCCCCAGAACGCGCAGCGATTTTCGGTCGCTTTCGCTGAGCTCGCGGCCGTCCTTTCGCTGCGGCTCCGCGGCCGGCCGGCGGAAGCGGGCGCCGATCGCGTCGAGCGGATCGGTGAAGTCGGCCCAGCGCGGCGTCTGCGCACCGACATTGGCAAAAGCGCGCGTTTCGCGCTCCCATCCGGCATAGGGGGTTTGCGCCGCCTCGATCTCCTCCGTGCTCATGCCGCTGAAATAATTGTAGCCGGTATTGAATTCCCGCACATGGTCGAGGCACAGCCACTGCCAATCGCCGGGGCCGTCGAAACGGGAGCGTCGTCCGTCGCCGGCGGGCGCGCGGAACTCGCCAGCTGCCTCGCAGCCGGGACGGGCGCAGTCTCGGTGCCCCTCCACCCTGCCGTGAAAGCGGGTCTGCCTCTTGCCCGAACTCGCCACAAGCTCCCTTTCGCCTCCAAACCCCGTATATAGGCCCCATGCCCCAGCATTTAACCGGCCCCATTGCCGCCGAAATCACAAGACGTCTCACCGTGCTCGATCCGACGCGTCTCGAGGTGATTGACGACAGCGACAAGCATCGTGGCCACGCCGGCCACGACCCTCGGGGCGAGAGTCATTTCACGGTGCTCGTCGAATCTGCGAAGTTCGAGGGCCTCGATCGCCTCGCCCGCCAGCGGGCGGTGAACGCGGCCCTCGGCGACCTCTTGAAAGATCGGGTCCACGCTTTGGCAATCAAGGCGAGAGCGCCCGGCGAGCGGTGACCCACCTGTGAGCGAGATCCAGACCACCCGCATCGGCCTTCCCACCGGCGTCACCCTCAAGGTTGCGTTCGCCGGACCGGCCGAGGCCGAGCCGATCCTGTTCCTCCACGGCTTCCCGGAATCGTTTCGCACATGGCGCCACGAGATGAACGCGCTTGCCCGCGACTTCCGAGTGATCGCTCCCAACCAGCGCGGCTATGCGGGATCGGATAAGCCGGAGGATCTGGAGGATTATCAAACCGAAAAGATGGTCGAGGATGTGATCGCCCTTGCCGACGCGCTCGGCCTCGCCCGCTTCACCCTGGTCGGCCATGATTGGGGCGGCGTCATCGCTTGGGCAGCCGCCATCCGTCATCCGGAGCGGTTGAAACGTCTCGTCATCGCCAACGGGCCTCACCCCCTCCTCTTCCAGCGAAGCTTGATCGAAGACGAGGCCCAGCGCGAAGCCTCCCAATATATTCGCGCACTCAGAACGCCGGGGGCCGAGACGGCAATCAAGGTGATGGGGCTCCGGACGTTCCTCGAGAAGGTTCTCGGCGCCGAGGGCGACCTCGCCAAGCTGCCGGAAGCAGAGCGGCAGGCCTATGTCGATGAATGGTCCGAGCCCGGTGCTCTGACGGGAATGATCAACTGGTACCGCGCCA
>JALYNE010000546.1 GCA_030773375.1 Pseudomonadota bacterium | reverse complement strand
ATCCTGAGACCCACCGTCTCGCCCATGCGGACGCGGCTGTTGCCCTCGTCCTCGGCAGTGATCGAGAGCCCGTCGGAAAGGCGGGCATAGAGGAAAGTGCGGTCGCCGAGCCGTTCGACCAGTTCCACCCGGGCGACGGTGGACGCGGCGCCGGCTGAAGCCACCCGCACGCTTTCGGGCCTGACTCCGAGCTGCAACGGGCCGTCTGCGGGAAGGGCGGCGCGAGCTATCCGCGTTTGGACTTCGGAGCCATCACCGAGCCGCACGCTCGCGAACGGGCTTTCCGCCGGCAGGAGCTCGACCGGCGCCAGCGTCATCGCGGGCGAACCCACGAACCGCGCCACGAAGCTGTTGGCCGGCCGGCTGTAGATTTCCATCGGCGGCCCGACTTGCTGGATCTTGCGGTCGTGCATCACCACGATGCGGTCGGCGAGCGTCATCGCCTCCGCCTGATCATGCGTCACCATGATCACGGCCGCGTCCACCCGGTGACGAAGCTGGGCCAGCTCCAGACGCGTGCGCATCCTCAACGCTGCATCAAGGTTGGACAAGGGTTCGTCCAGCAGGAACAGCTTGGGCTGCTTGACAATGGCCCGGCCGATGGCGACGCGCTGGCGCTGTCCGCCGGACATCTGTCCCGGCTTCTTGTCCAAGTGCTGCTCGATCTCGAGGACGCGGGCCGCCTCGGCCACGCGGGACGCGATTTCCTCCCTCGGCACGCGCGCGTTGCGCAAGCCGAAGGCCATATTCTCCTGCACGGTCATGTGCGGGTAGAGCGCATAATGCTGAAAGACCATCGCCACTCCGCGGTCGCCTGGAGCAAGCTGCTGGATTGGCTGCCCCTCGAGCCGCACTTCCCCGGAGTCGAGCGTTTCAAGGCCCGCAATGATGCGGAGCAGAGTAGATTTTCCGGAACCCGATGGACCCAGGAAGGCCACGAACTCCCTGGGCTCCATGCACAGCGACACATCATCCAGAACGGCCGTCGCGCCGTAAGTCTTCTGGATATTGATCAGTTCCAGGCTGGCCAATGAGACTCCTTTGAGGCGCAACTGTTCACGAACGATCCGCCGCCGTCAATGGCCACCCGCGTACCGACTGCTATGCGAACCCCCCGGTGCCAGCCGCTGTCACTGAGTTCCTCATCCTGGCCGGCAGGCGAGGGCGGGTGGTGGAGCCACTAGACCTTGATGGAAAGGGCCTGAATCACGCCTTCGGCGGAAGCGCGTAGCGCTTTCACCTCAGCCGATCAGGCCCTAAGCGGAAGCCCACAAGGCGGGTGCTGCGGCGCGGCCATGCGTCGGGTAGGGGATGCGGCTTCGCAATTCGTCGCTGAAGATGCCATCGACTCGGATGCTGAACGAGAGGCCGCCGCTCGCGTCGGCCCCATGGAATTGGTTCACCGTGTCGAACCAAGCGGCGTGGGAAGCGACATAAAGCCTCTCGTCGGTTTCCGGATTCAGCATGTAAAAGGGCTTGTTGAAGTTCGTCCGGAACCAGATGAATTCGTGGCACAATTCGTCGCTGTCATGGTCCCGGTGTGCCGACACCGCCCGGCCGCTGTCGTCGTACATGATCAGCATGCGCCCTGTTGCCTTGAACGGGAGGGTGGCGATGAAATCCATCAGCTCGGAGAACTCCGTCACGTCCTCCGTCGCCTCCCAAAGCTCAGGGCGATCAAGATCATAGTAGTTTTCGTAGAGCTTCGAGCGCGATAGATAGACCAGCCGCGAGCCTGGGACCCGCGAAGCGCTATGGTCCAGCAGGAAAGGTCCGGTGTAGAATTGAAGGTCACCCGCTCGGGAGAGCCGTCGCTCCAGGCGCTCCCTGACGTACCCGTCGAGCTGCTGGAGCCGCGCGACGTCGATGAACGGGTCCAGATCCTTGTAGTTGGGGTAGCGCACAGCGTTCATGTGGTTCGGCCTTTCCGCCACCCTTCAACGAGACAGCAGCAAATTGGATCACGGCCGGCGGCCGTTCCGGGCGCGGAACTCCCGGCGCGCTGCGCCGTTGTGGGGCAATATAAAATAAAACCTGCCATCCCTAACCTTCGTTAGTGCGTCGAGCCCGGTTCAATATAAGAGCCGTCCAGCAAAGTAACGCGCTAGCCTGCGTCGATAAACCAAAGCCATCGCCCGTCTATCTGGCGGCGACACAGCTATCGTGTGGAGCCTATGAAAATATATG
>JALYNE010000545.1 GCA_030773375.1 Pseudomonadota bacterium | reverse complement strand
GCGTACAACTCAATGACGCGGCACCGTAGGCGAGGCCGTAGGCAAAGTACCCCTGGTAATTGCGCTGTTGGGCCCCTGGCCCGAAGTGTGCTGCGAAGCGGTTACCAAGATTGGTCGCGATGTGCGAGCCGCTGAGCGAGCGGCCGCCCTCGATAATCAGGAGGACCCCCATCAGCAGACCCAGCCAGGGCATTGCGCGGACAACGGCTGTCGTTGCCACCACGAGTGCCAAACCGGCCACGCCGAAGAGCAGCACGAACCCGGCGGTAATCATGCCGCTTACGCTGAGCGCACGGATGAGTCGGCGCCGAACACTGGCATGGTTGCCGCCGCTATCGCCGAGATAGCGGCCGAGGTAGGCGGGGAGGAGGGCAAAGCCACACGGGTTGACTGCGGCGACCATCCCGGCACCAAAGGCATAGCCGAGCGGCAGCAGCGCGGCAACGTTGCTCAGCGCGTTTCCCGACGCAGCTGATAGCATCTCGACACTCCGCCCGAGGCCGCTGTCGCGACCATCCGTCAACACAGCGGCGCCGACAGCGACGCACAGTGCGGTAAGTGCGGCAAGGAGCCCGACGGGTGCTTGCCGTCCACTCCGCGTATCGCGATATCCATCCATCATGCGTGCACGCTGTCCTTTCCCCGAGCACGTGGTGTCTGCAGCGCTACGGTCCTTCGCGCACGAGATCCGCAACCATGCCCCGCAGCTGCCGTTCGGTCAGCAGGCCCGTGTACTGCTCAACGATCGTGCCATCTGCGGCGAAAAAGACCGTGGTCGGCATGCCGCGCACCGCATACAATTGCAGCGGGGATGCATCAACGGCGGCGGCGGCTGGGTAGTGAATATTGAGCTCGTGGAGGAGCTTAGTGGCATCCGCTTCGTTCCCTAGACCGATAAATGCCCCTAGGTCCACCCCGACGACGATCACCTCGTTCGCATACGCGTCAGCGACGGCTTGAAAGGCTGGCATTTCCGCGCGGCAGGGTGGGCACAGCCCGGCCCAAAAATTGAGCACGACCGGCTTGCCGTGCTCGAAGACGCGCCGGAATGTGGTCTCGCGCCCACCGAGAACCTCGGCCCCCTGATAGGTTATGACCTTGAAATTCGGCACGGCGGCGAGTGTCGCACCGGGAGTTGGCTGCTCCGTCTGTCCCCGAGCGCTTGATGCGATCGTTCGCGCTCCGGTGGAACGCCCACAGGCCGCCAGGAGCAGGAGCATACCTGCCACAAGGCCTGCTCTGATCCTCCGTCGGCGCCGGTTGTGCCTCACGTCTCGCATCCCGTACCTCCAGTTCGCCCCGTCCAGTATTGCACACAGCACCGGGATCGTCTGTAAGATCGCTTACGGTCGGATCTAGCGGCTTTCGATGAGAGTCCACTCGTACAAGCGGACTGATTGCCAGCAGTGGCCGGCAGCATGCGCAAGCGGACGATCGCAGGGTATGGCCCGATCTGGTGCTAGGCGTGCATGCTCCCCGCACTTGTCGGCGGGCATCACGTGTCCTACGTATGTATCGAGGGCGATGCGGACGACCATGGGCCGCGGATCGGTAAGGAGATCAACGCAGCAAACGCATGGCCGGCCATCTTGTTTGGTGACGGCTCAACCAGCACCGAGTCAATGTTGAGGTGTTCCAAGCAGTCCGTGCCGTGTGGCGCTTGTCGTGTTCCTCAGGTGCGAGACTCCTGTGTTCGTCCGCACCTCGCGTGCCTTTTGCTGGTAGCTTCAACGTAGGTGACACGCGTACGCTGCCTGTTCCAGAACGGGCGGCCCGGTAGAGCGGCTACCCATCAGCATGCCATGACGGGCGGGCTGAACGTTGCGCGGCGTAGGGTCACTCATGCTTCTCAGCAGCAACCGCCGTTAGTGCCTGCTGATCCTGAATCAGCAGGCGGCCGTTGTCACGAGTTACCCAGCCAGCATGCGCAAACTCCGCAAGCACGCGATTCGTGGTTTCCCGGGAAACATTGATCATCCGCGCCAGGTCTGCTTGCGTGAGGTGGAACTTGACGCGCTGCCCGTGCGGCGTTGCCTCACCGAAATCGGCGCACAGTTCCAGCAGCAGGACCGCTAGTACAGGCATCCGGAAAAGCGTACAGAGTTCTGGTACGATCATGAGGTGAGGAAATCTCTCGGATGCTTTGGATTGTACCAGAGGAGGATATCGCTTGGCGGGACCACTGCCACTGCCCATTAC
>JALYNE010000544.1 GCA_030773375.1 Pseudomonadota bacterium | reverse complement strand
GCTGATCCGTCTTTGTGTGCGGCGCAGGTCTACTGGGAAGGAGCCGCCCTGAATGTGAGCAGCACAGAATGTCAGGAAAGCGGATCGATCATCACACCCGGTCGCCCTTCGGCTCCGCTCTACTAGCCCTCGAGGCCTGGTCCTGGTAGTAAAGCGCGAGTTGCCGAAGGGCTCTGATGTCCTGCCATGACTCCGTTTTGCGAGCCGCGACCTCGCAGTTCCGGGCCTGTTCTCGAAGATAATCTGCTTCAGTCATGTTCTCTCACCCATCTCACCGGCACGGCCTCCCGGCCTTCGCTGGCGGCCGAACTGGAGAAGCATGTCGCCAGACGAGTGCGCTTGGCAGGAGAAGGCCGGGTGACTACCTCTTGCGGATAGACCACCCGGCCGACGATTCAGCAGCAGCAATCCATTTCCATGCCCTTGCCGCCGCTCTGGCCATGACGACCTTTGCTGCCGTTATTGCCGTTATTGCCGTTCTTGCCGTTCTTGCCGTTGTTCCCGTTATTGCCGTTATTGCCGTTATTGCCGTTACCGCGGCTGCCACCGCCGCCACCACCGCCTCTGCCGCCAAAAACGTGCTTCAGTTCAGCTGCATGCAAATCACGCATGAGTCATTCTCCTTCTGGTGCAACGAAACACGACGTCGCGAGGAATCAAGCGCCGCCAGGGGTTGAAACAGCGGAACCTCTATATTGCTCCGGCTGTCGCTGGCGCCGCTCGCGCAGCCAACGGTGCCCTCTCACCGCAAGCGCGGCGGCTTTCCCCTCAGCAACAGACCCGGTTCGAAGGCGACGGGTGCGCGGGGAGGCTGAGAAAGCCAGCTGCGAAAGCACCAACATGCGAGATTACCGCACCAACTTTCAACTCTGGTACATGGCGCCGACTGCCCGAGCACCGCAACCCAGCTGAGCTGCCGGTGCTGGTCAGGAGACGAACTGGCCGGGTTGCTCGATTCCGCCACCGGATCCAATGCGCCCCCGTCAGCCTGATGGCGCCGAGGCACCGGGCCAATGCTCGACAAGCCGGCCCATAGCTGCACGGATGGGTCCGAAACAGCGCCGGTGCGTTTATTTTTGATGGACCCGCTCATCGACTTCAAGGCGTTCACTTTCTCCGGGCCAGGGGCAGAGCGGACGGTCTATCGCAAGGGGATCGGGCCCGCAGTGATCGTCATGCACGAGGTGCCTGGGATATCTATCGAAGTCGCGCGCTTTGCTCGGAAGGTGGCCGATGCGGGGTTCACTGTGTTCATGCCGCATCTGTTCGGCGTGTTCGGAGCGAAGACCAACGAGCTTAGCCGCGTGCGCGAGCTCGCGAGGCTTTGCATCAGCCGGGAGTGGCACGTGCTCGCCGAGAACCGCTCGAGCCCGATCGTCGACTGGCTCCGTGCGTTGGGAGCCTATGCGCATGACGAAATTGGCGGGAGCGGCGTCGGGGCTGTCGGCATGTGCGTTACGGGGAACTTCGCGCTGACGATGACGCTCGATCCCTGGGTGGTGGCGCCGGTGCTCGCTCATCCCTCCTTCCCACTGCCGGTGACTCGCAAAAAGGCGGCGGCGCTGCACGTGACCTCTGCGACGCTCGACAACGCGCGCCGGCGCATTCGTGATGAAGGCTTGAAGGTGCTGGGGGTGCGGTTCGAGAGCGACGTGCTCTTCTGCCGTTCTTCGCGATTTGACACCCTGCGGCGGGAGCTCGGGGCGGGCTTCGAGGCCATCGAGCTCCCCGGCAAGTCAGCCAACCCGCATGCTGAGCCGCCGCATAGCGTCCTCACGATGGGATTGATCGACCGTGCTGGCGAGCCCACACGCGAAGCCGTGGATCGAGTGATCCACTTCCTTTCGGAGCGGCTGCGCGACGGAGCAAGCTCGCCTTCCTAGAGTGCTTGTCAGTCAGGTGATGGGGTGGACGCCCCCCGACGGCATCTATGTGCCAATGTGGAGTGTCAAACTACCACTTGAGGAGGCGTCCATGGGTGAAGTTACTACAATCGGGCTGGATTTGGCAAAGCAGGTTTTTCAGGTTCACGGTGCTGATGGGGCCGGCACTGCGCTGTTCAAGAAGCGGCTCACCCGGTCAAAGGTGATCAGCTTCTTCGCATCCCAGGCCCGGTGCCTGGTAGCGATGGAGGCCTGCGGCAGCGCGCATTACTGGGCACGCGAGATCCAGAAGCTCGGCCACGAGGTCCGACTGATCCCGC
>JALYNE010000543.1 GCA_030773375.1 Pseudomonadota bacterium | reverse complement strand
CGCCGTCCCGTCGAACATCGCCAGTCCGTGCACGTCGGTGGGGAAATGTGCCGGCACCCAGTCGAGGATAATGCCGAGCCCAGCCGCGTGCGCGCTCGCCACCAGTCGCGCGAAACCCGCCGGGTCGCCGAAGCGGCGCGTCGGAGCGAACAGGCCGATCGGCTGATAACCCCAGCTGTCGTCGAGCGGATGCTCCGAGACCGGCAGAAACTCCAGGTGGGTAAAACCCAAGTCCCGAGCGTAGGGGATGAGGCGTTCGGCGAGCTGGTCATAGGAGTTGAAACCGCCGTCCGGGCGCCGCTGCCAGGAGCCGAGATGCACTTCATAGATGGACATCGGCGCGCGCCGCTGGTCGACCGGCGCGCTGTAGCCCTGCCGAACATCTGCGATGTCGGGCAGACGCTCCACGACCGAAGCTGTTGCCGGCCGCATTTCGGAGCCGAGACCGACCGGATCCGCCTTGAGCGGGCTCAATTCGCCGCCGGCACCGATGATCTCATATTTGTAGGCCGTTCCCGGCCCGAGCGCCGGGATGAATATCTCCCAGATGCCGCTGTCCACGCGCTTGCGCATCCCGTGGCGACGCCCGTCCCATTGGTTGAAATCACCGACCACCGATACGCGCCGGGCGCTCGGCGCCCAGACCGCGAACGAGACGCCTTCCACGCCTTCGTGACTGGTCGGGTGCGCCCCCAGCCGCTCCCAAAGCCGTCGATGCGCCCCTTCGCCGAGCAGGTGATCGTCGAGCGGCCCAAGCACCGGTCCGAACCGGTAAGCGTCCTCAAGGTCCCACTGGTGAGCGCCGGCTGAGGCGCGAAGCCGATAGACGGCAAGCGAGTCAGCATCGGGGATGAGGGTTTCGAAGAAACCGTCCGGGTGGCGCCGCTCGAGCGGCAGCCGCAGCTGCCCTCGCTGATCGATCACTTGGAGGGTGTCGGCGCCTGGCACCAGCGCACGGATCACCAATCCTGCCGAATGCCGATGTGGTCCGAGAATGGCAAACGGATCCCCGTGGCGCGCGGCAAGCAGGGCCGCGACGTCGCCATCGCTCGCCCGCCATTCCCGTTCGGTTTCGTTCACTGTTTCAGAGGCACCTTCCAGATTTCTTCCGCATATTCGCGCACGGCTCGATCGGACGAAAACCAGCCGACCTGAGCGATGTTGAGCATGCTGCTTCGCCACCAGCCGCGCTGGTCGCGCCAGCGCTGCGCCACCTCCGCCTGCTTGTCCGCGTAAGAATCGAAATCGGCCGCCACCATGAAATGATCATGGTGGGTGATGGCGTCCACGAGCTCTCGGTACCGGTCAGGTTCGTCAGGGGAAAAGCGTCCGCAGGAAATCTCGTCCAGCGCCTGCCGCAGCTGCGGTGAAGCGGCGATCGCTTCGTCCATGCCGATCCCAAGCGCCCGGCGCGCTTCAACCTCTTGTGCGGACATTCCGAAGATGAAGATGTTGTCCTGGCCGACATGCTCGAGGATCTCGATATTGGCCCCGTCGAGCGTGCCAATCGTCAGCGCGCCATTCAAGGCCAGCTTCATATTGCCGGTGCCCGACGCCTCCATGCCTGCCGTCGAGATCTGTTCCGACAGGTCAGAGGCCGGAATGATGGTTTCAGCAAGGCTCACATTGTAATTCGGCAGGAACACGACCTTCAGCCGGCCGCGAAGCGTCGCATCGCTGTTGACCACCCGCGCCACGTCATTGATCAGCTTGATGATCAACTTCGCCCGATGGTAGCTTGCTGCGGCTTTGCCGGCAAAAATACGCACCCGGGGCGTCCAGTCCCTGGTGGGATGGGCGCGCATGGCGGCATAGAGCGCAATCGTCTCGAGGATGTTGAGCAATTGCCGCTTATATTCGTGGATGCGCTTGATCTGGACGTCGAACAGCGCGCTCGGGTCGAGCTTGATCCCCAGCCGCTCCTGCACGAGCGAGGCCAAAGCCATCTTGTTCTGCCGCCGGACAGCCGCCAGCCAATCGTGGAGGCTGCTGTCATCAGCCTGGTCGACGAGGGTCGCCACCGCTGCCGGATCGTCGAGCACTCGACGCCCCGCCACATCCGTCAGCAAGCGGGTCAGCCCCGGATTGGCCTGGTGCAACCAGCGGCGGAAGGTGATGCCGTTGGTCTTGTTGACGATCCGATCCGGGTAAAGGGCATGGAATTCGCGAAAGACGGTCTCGCGCATCAGGTGGGTGTGGAGGGCGGAAACCCCGTTCACCTT
>JALYNE010000542.1 GCA_030773375.1 Pseudomonadota bacterium | reverse complement strand
CCTATCGGGCATCCGGGAACACCTGCGGCCTTTTTACAGCGAGACGGGCCGGCCATCGATCGATCCCGAGCTGATGATCCGGATGCTCATCATCGGCTACTGCATGGGCGTTCGATCCGAGCGCCGGTTGTGCGAGGAGGTGCATCTCAACCTCGCCTATCGCTGGTTCTGCCGGCTCGGGCTGGAAGGCGACGTGCCCGACCATTCCACCTTTTCGAAGAACCGCCATGGCCGTTTCCGCGACAGCGACCTTCTGCGCGAGCTGTTCGAGGCGACGGTCGAGCGCTGCATGGCTGAGGGGCTGGTCGGCGGCGAGGGTTTCGCCACCGATGCCAGCCTCATCAAGGCCGATGCCAACAAGCAGCGTTCGGCGGATGGCAGAGAGGATGTCGACTGGGAGCGGATGGCCAGGACGCGCCGCTCGGTCAGGGAGTATCTCGATACACTCGATGATGCGGCCTGGGGCGCGGCGAGCGAGGTGAAGCCAAAGTTCGTTTCCAGGTCGGACCCGGCAGCTCAATGGACAGGCGCGCACAAGGGACACGCATTCTTCGCCTACGCCACCAACTATCTGATCGACCTCGATCATGCCGTCATCGTCGACGTCGAGCCCAGCCGCGCCATCCGTCAGGCGGAGGTCGGTGCCTCCCGTACCATGATCGATCGCACCCAGGATCGCTTTGGCCTCTATCCGAGGCGGCTGGCTGCCGACAGCGCCTACGGCTCGGCAGAGAACCTTGCCTGGCTGGTCCAGGAGCGTGGGATCGAGCCGCACATCCCTGTCTTCGACAGGTCGCAGCGACAGGATGACACCTTCGAGCGGGCCGACTTCGCCTTCGACCTCGAGGCCGACACCTATACCTGTCCCGCCGGCAAGCACCTCCGGCAACGCCAGAAGACCTACCGCGAGCCGCGTCCCATCGTCGATGCGAACGGCATGCTGCGCTACCGCGCAAGCAAGCGCGACTGCGACACCTGCTCGCTAAAGCCTCGATGCTGCCCGAACGCGCCCGCCCGCAAGATCCTGCGCTCCATCCACGAGGGCGCCCGAGACATGGCGCGCGACATCGCCGCCACTGATGCCTACGTCACCTCGCGCCGAGAGCGGAAGAAGGTGGAAATGCTGTTCGCGCACCTCAAGCGCATCCTCAGGCTCGACCGCCTGCGATTACGAGGGCCGAATGGAGCCCGCGACGAGTTCCTCCTCGCCGCCACCGCCCAGAACCTCCGCAAGATGGCCAAGCTGATCCCGATGACAGTGCAGGCAGTGCCCGCCTGACCAGACAGGCCCGACTCCACCTGTGCCGCAATACCGCCCGCCTCCGCCACGACCAAGCCTTTTTCAACGCAATCCACCCATTGCAGATACCAGTGACGTTAGCCCCTCAGCGTGACCTTAGCTGCTGCTCTTGCGGTCTCTTTAGGGGGAACGTGTCGTATAGTGGCGGCATATTCGGCAATGAGCACGAACAGCCAAAACTCCGCACCCGCCCATTGTCCTGTGACAGCCGCCCTGAGCACATCGAACAGGAGGAAAGCCACGCCCAGCATACGGAAGAACAGGAAGCTGGCGGCTGGATGGTCAGCCCTTCGTGAGGCGGTGATCATCATGATCACGCTCATCCCACCCCAGAGCACCATGGAGAACAGGGTCTCAGCGTGGTAGAACCCATCTAGAGCAGCGATGAACCAGAACAGGCGCGACACGGCAAACTGGCTCTGACGCGTCACTTGGCAGAGCTTGATGATGGGCGGGATGAAAAGTGTCTTGCCAATCCAAAGATCGAGTTTGGAGAACATTCGGCTGAGATAGGGGGTCTACGGGCGCGTTCCAAGCGAGTTCATCACCATCGGCGGTGCAGGAACGGAGTGCCGATCTCCTGGCTTGAAGGGTAAGCGCGGATGCAGGATGCACGCGGCACAAACAGGGTGCACCCAAGGGCGATCGCAATCCCGGAAACGTGGCGGGCGAGCTGCCGAGGCAAAGGTGGCGGCTCGCTACCTCAAGGCGATTGCTCGGCTAGTGATAGCGCTCGAATGAGCTGCGGCGAATCTCCGTTTTCGACCCAATGCGGACATTTAGGGCGGTCGCCTGAACAGCAGGCAACGAGGTTCGATGATGGAGCGCCGCAGGTCTTCCGGCTATAATGGCGGGGAGCGGGCGATCACCGCCGCAGCCTGGCTGCGCCGGGCCTCGCTGAACGTCCCATAAGCCATTGCCCTTAGCAGCCATTCCA
>JALYNE010000541.1 GCA_030773375.1 Pseudomonadota bacterium | reverse complement strand
CCTCGGCGGGAGGAGGTTCGGCAGACACGGTGCTGAGGGTCACTGCTTATATCGTCGGGATCGAGAACTGGTCCGCATTCAACCGCATTTTCGCGGAGCTTTTCGGCGATGCGCGTCCCGCCCGCGCGGTGGTTCCGGTGCCGGAGCTTCATCATGGTTACTTGGTGGAAGTCGATGGGATCGCAGTTCGCGCGAACAGGGTCTGAGGCAGCCCCCATCGGCGCTCTCGCTCGACTGAGGCGAGCCTGCTAAGAGACGGCGGCACCCTCGGGAGAGTTTATGGAGCTGGCCGACCCGAACGAATTGGGGTTTGATCCCGAGCGGATCGGCCGAATCCCGCGCTTCATCGAGGAGCGCTATGTTCAGCCCGGGCTGTTGCCCTGCGCGCAGCTCCTCGTGGCGCGCGAGGGCCATCCGGTTCATTTTTCCAGCCACGGCATTGCACGAGCCGACACGAGGGAGCCGCTGAGGGAGGATGCGATCTTCCGCATTGCCTCCATGACCAAGCCGGTCACCTCGCTCGCCTTCATGATGTTGATGGAGGAAGGCAAGGTTTCGCTCGACCAGCCAGTCGCCGATCTGGTTCCCGAGCTCGGGCGGGTCAGCGTCTATGCCGGCGGGGGAGGGGCAGATCCCTTTGTCACGGTTCCGGCCGAGCGGCCGATGATGATGGTGGACCTTCTCCGCCATACGTCCGGGCTCACTTACGATTTCCAGCAGCGCAGCAACGTCGATGCGGCGTACCGGGAACGCGGCATCATCACCTTGAGGGGCAAGCTCTCGCTCGACGCATTTGTCGCTGCCCTGGGGGAGATCCCGCTCGAATTCACACCGGGAACGGCGTGGAATTACTCGGTGGCCACCGACGTGCTGGCGCTGGTGGTGGAGCGTGTCTCGGGGATGAAATATGAGGCGTTCATCGAGCGCCGGATCTTCGCCCCGCTGGGAATGCTCGACACGGCCTTCCATGTCCCAGGGCCGAAACGGGATCGGCTCACCGACGCCTGGATGCTTGATCCCGCACGCGGAACCTTGGTCTGGGATCGCGGCGCCGACAGCAGCTGGGCGGAGCCCCCGACCTTCCTTTCGGGAGGTGGTGGTCTCGTATCCACTTCGGCCGATTACCATCGGTTCTGCCGGATGTTGCTCGGCGGCGGGAGTCTCGAGGGCGCGCGTATCGTCGGGCGCAAGTCGCTCGCGCTGATGACTTCGAACCACCTGCCGGGGAACGCCGATCTGACGCAGCTCAGCCGCTCCATGTTCAGCGAAGCCATCTATTCCGGCCAAGGCTTCGGCCTCGGCTTCGCCGTCAATCTCGACCCCGCCCGAGCGATGGCACCCGGCTCGGTCGGCGAATTTTACTGGGGCGGCATTTTCTCCACCTACTTCTTCGTAGACCCGGTGGAGCGGGTGTCGGCGGTTTTCATGACCCAGCTGATGCCTTCGTCGTCCTATCCGGTGCGCCGCCAGATCAAGACATTGATCTATGCGGCGCTGACATGAGCAGGGCCAGGCAGTTGCAGGGTTCGGTTGCGCCGACTTCGCTGGCTTTGCCGCTCAGCTGCATCCGACAGGCGGGAGGCGCGTATCTCAAACATGACGTTACACGCACGCCAGCACCAGGGCGCACTCGCAGGGTCTGAGGCAACGCTGGAAACGCTCTTCGAACGGCTCGACGTGCGGCTCGACGCCTTCGCAATGTGCGAGATCGAAAACAGCTGCAGCATGCAATGCGATCCGCTTGACATGCTCGTTGTCCATTTCGTGCTGAGGGGCGAAGGCTCAATCGACTGCGAACATGGCAGCTTCCATATCCGTCCAGGAACGATGATCGTCGTTCCCAAGAAACTTGCCAAGCGGATCAACGGCGCGGGCCCCGTGCTGACCGTCGTCGAGGCGAAGGAAGCATGCCCGCTGACCGAAGGGATGGTGAGGTTCCGGGCCTGCGAGCAGAAGGCGGACCTGATTTTAGGCTGCGGCTCCGTCACCGCCGTCGTCGGAGAAGGCTTCGGCCTGTTCGACCATCTCCAGCAACCGCTTGTGGAGGAGGCGAAGGGGGAGCTTCTGCCGCTGCTGTTCAATGCCATCCTGGGCGAATTGACGCATCCCGGCCCGGGCACGAAGACCATTGTCGAATCCATGATGAAGCAGATCCTGGTTCTGCTGGTGCGGGATCACTTGCAGCGGCGCGGGCTCGCTTCCCCGCTCTTCATGCCGCTCTACATGCCGCTCAGCAA
>JALYNE010000540.1 GCA_030773375.1 Pseudomonadota bacterium | reverse complement strand
GTCCACCGTGTTGTTCGGCTCCGGGCTCGTTTCCGTGGCGCTTCCGCCGGCGGTCGGAACGATATCCGGGGCCGGTGCGCCAAGCGCCGGCGAAGTGGCCGTCTCGTCGCCCGACTTCGCTTGCGCGCCGCCCGGCATGGTACCACCCTTGGAAGCGACCCAGGCCGCGAACTGCGCCGGCGGCAGCACCTCAACCGCGATCGGCATGTAGGCGTGGCGCGCACCGCAAAGTTCGTAGCACTGGCCGTAATATAGGCCTGGCCGGTCGACTTTGAACCAGGTCTCATTGAGCCTGCCAGGGACGGCGTCCATCTTCACCCAGAAAGCGGGCACGCCGAAGGCGTGGATGACGTCGGCCGAGGTGACGATCAGCTTCACGACTGCGCCGGCCGGCACCACCATGCGCTCGTCGACCGCGAGCTGGCGCGGCTCGCCGCGGGCTTTGGCCTGCGCGTCGGTGAGGACGTTGGAGACGATTTCGAAGTCGCCGTTGTCGGGATATTGGTAGGTCCAGTACCATTGGTTGCCGACCACCTTCACCGTGAGGTCGGCCTTGGGCGGCGAATATTGATTGGCGAGGAGCTTGATCGAGGGAACGGCGATCGCGACCAGGATCAGCACCGGCACGAGCGTCCAGACCACTTCAATCAGCGTATTGTGCGTCGTCCGGGACGGGACCGGATTGGCCGAGCGGCGGTAGCGCACCACGACATAAAGAAGCAGCGCCAGCACGAACAAGGAGATGATCGTGATGAGCGGCATCAGAAGGACGTTGTGGAACCACGCCGCCTGCTGGCCGATCGGGGTGACCTGATCCTGCACCCCCATGCGGCCGTCGGGCTGGCCGATGCCGACCAACGGCGAGGTCCGGGAGGCGACGGTGGCTGCTGCGATTTGTGCTTCGCTCGGCTCCTCACCGCCCGGCTGGGCGAGCCGCGGATCCGAAACTTCCTCCGGCTGCGCCGGATCCGCCTGAGACTGCGCGCTGATCGCATCGGTCGGCGGCACGGGCCTTGCTTGCGGCTGCTGCACGGGCTGAGCCGCGGGCGCGGCGCTGGCGGCAGGAGCAGCGCCGGCAGGAGCAACGCTTTGCCCGGCCGCAGCAGGCGCAAGGCCGAACGCTGCGGCGACGGCGAAAATCTTCAAGAGAGTGTTCATCTAGACCCCTTGGACCCGCCCGGCTGGGCGCGGGATGGATTCTGTCGCCGACAGGGCGAAACGTGCCGCATATAGGCGCGTGAACTGCCCGCCTCAAGCAGCTTGATGACGGGGGCGCGCGGCCCTATCAGCGGGGCTGCCCGGAGCGCGCTGGAGAGACGATGAGCGAAGACGAGATCGTGGCTGAGTTCCGTTCGGCCGAGGCTTTGCTCGAAGGGCATTTCATCCTCTCCTCGGGTCTGCACAGCCCGCTTTATCTTCAATGCGCACGGGTGCTGATGGATCCCGCGCGGGCCTCGCGCCTTGCTTCGGCGCTCGCCCGGAGGCTCCCGCTCGAATTCAAGTCGAAGATCGAGATCGTCGTCTCGCCGGCGATGGGAGGAGTCATCATCGGGCACGAAGTCGGCCGCTCGCTGGGGCTCGAGGCTGTGTTCGTGGAGCGGCCGTCGGGCACGTTCGAGCTCCGCCGCGGCTTCCGCCTGAAGCCGGGGCAGAAGGTGCTGCTGGTCGAGGACGTCGTCACCACCGGCCTCAGTTCCCGCGAAGCGATGAAGGCAGTGGCGGATGCAGGCGGCGAAGTGATCGCCGCCGCCGCTTTGGTGGACCGTTCGGATGGGAGGGTAGAACTCGGCGTGCCGTTCTTCCCGCTCATCCGCCTCACCGTCCCCACCTACGATGCAAACGCGCTTCCGCCGGAGCTTGCGTCGGTTCCCGCTGAAAAGCCGGGGAGCCGGAAGGCGGCGTGAGCGGCCAGCTGCGCCAAGCTCCCGACGGGCGGCTCCGCCTCGGCGTCAACATCGATCATGTCGCGACGATCCGGAACGCGCGCGGCGGCGATCATCCCGATCCCGTCCGCGCCGCCTTCGCGGCGGCCGAAGCCGGCGCGGACGGGATCACCGCCCACCTTCGCGAGGATCGGCGCCACATCACCGACGGCGACATCGATCGGCTGATCGAGCGCCTCAACATCCCGCTCAACCTCGAAATGGCCGCAACCGAGGAGATGCTCGAGATCGCGTTGCGTCACCGGCCGCACGCGGCCTGCATCGTTCCCGAAAAGCGCGAGGAGCGGACCACCGAAGGGG
>JALYNE010000539.1 GCA_030773375.1 Pseudomonadota bacterium | reverse complement strand
CGCCGACGATGCAGCCGGACCCGATTGTGGCCCCGTTGAGGATGATCGCGCCCATCCCAATCAAACAGTCATTGCTGATTTGGCAGCCATGAAGAATGGCCCCGTGGCCAATCACCACCCGTGCTCCAACCGTGCAGGGGAACCCTGGGTCGGCATGGAGGATTGCTCCGTCTTGAACGTTCGTTTCAGAGCCGACTGTGATCCGATCGCTGTCGCCGCGGATGACGGCGTTGAACCACACACTCGCGCCGGGTCCAAGAACCACGTCGCCGATCACTTGGGCACCGTCGGCCACAAAAGCAGTCGGGTCGATCCGAGGATGATGACCGCGAAGGGAACGTATCGCCATTATCTGATACTCCTCCCGTGCCAGAGCCGGTGTGTTCGTTGGCATCTGCATCTCGTGGCCGGATGATGGCAGCCGTCGGGCGCTTTGACAATCCTGCCACCGGTCTTTATCGCACCGTGATTGTCCCGCCCAGAGGGTGGTTTGGACTCGTAGGGACTGCGCCGAGTCTTTCGGGGCCGTAGAGGCGCCGAGAGCATCGCAGATTGGCCGTGAGGGCCAACTCGACATCGACGACCAATGCGTGGAAGAGTCGGCGAACCGGTCCTCGTTGTGATAGAACGGTGAACGCACAAAGTCGCCTTCGAAGTTGATAACAGGCTCAAGATAGTCGCGTGGGACTCGAAGCCATGCATTTAAGAGGCCGGCCATCTTGCATTGGTCGCCCATGCCGAGCTAAGCCGTGATGGCCACGACAGGAATGCGTTTCGGGAGGATGCACCTTTGGCAGTTGCACTCGATGGTATCCGGGTCCTGGATTTATCGCGGATACTCAGTGGTCCGTACTGCACGATGGTTCTGTCTGATTTCGGGGCCGAGGTCATTAAGGTTGAGCGGCCGGGCGCCGGGGATGATACGAGACACTGGGGACCGCCGTTTGTTAGCGGCGAGAGCGCATACTACCTGAGCATCAATCGAAACAAAAAGAGCATCACCATCGACCTGGGAACTGAAGAGGGACGTGAGATCATTTACGCGCTTGCTCGGGTCTCGGACGTAGTCATCGAGAACTTCCGGCCTGGCACTGCGGATAGGATCGGGGTCGGCTACGAGCGGATGCGCCGAGAGAACCCGCAGATCGTATATTGCTCCATATCAGGCTTTGGTCAGGTCGGGCCGTATCGGGATCGGCCGGGGTACGATGCGCTCGCCCAGGCGATGAGCGGCATGATGTCAATCACGGGGGAGCCCGGGGGTCCGCCGACGAAGCACGGCATGTCCATCGCCGATATCGGCGCCGGGATGTGGGCCGCGTTTGCCATTGTCACTGGGCTGCTGGTTAGGGAGAGGAGCGGTGAAGGCCAATATATCGACGTCTCTCTGCTAGACACGCAACTTGCGTGGCTGACCTACGCGGCCGGGAACTTTTTCGCGACAGGGCACGACGCGCCACGCTACGGCTCCGCCCACCCCAGCATCGTTCCGTACCAGCCCTTCGAGACGGCCGATGGTCACATCATGCTCGCGGTCGGCAACGACCGGCTATGGCATCAGTTTTGTCAGGCGGTGGCCCGGCCCGAACTCACGGAGCAACGCGGCTTTGCAACCAGCGCGGAGCGGGTGCTAAACCGAGAGACGGTTGTCGCCACGGTGGCCGAAATCATGAAAGCGCGAACGACCGGGGAATGGATGCGTCTCCTTGAGGAGAAGGGGATTCCTAGTGGCCCAATCAATACGATCAAGCAGGCCCTCAATGATCCGCACGCACGGGCACGAGACATGGTGGTGACACTCGAGCATCCGACGGCCGGCCCGGTGACTATGATCGGCGTGCCGGCCAAGTTGTCGGCTACTCCCGCGGAAGCCCAATCAGCGCCGCCGCTCCTTGGTCAGCACACAGACGAGATTCTCGAGAGCCTCGGCTACGACGAACAATCCATCGCCGCTCTGAGAGCAAGGAATGTCATCTAGCGCCCGCCTGCAAACCTACCGGGCATCGAATCGCGGGGCTCCAGGGCAAGTGCTACCATGGGCGGCAGTGCTTAGTCCGCCCTTGAGAGTCTAGAGAAACTCGGATCGGCCAGGATGCAGCGCATAGTCGGATCTGGGAATTGGCCGGGCCCTCCTCCTAATTGCGTTTGCAGGCACCCGCTTGAGGCACCAATGGAGGGGCGAGCGCGGCATGCGGAAGGGGGAGATGGCCGGCTCACGGCCGTGGCTTGAGCGATGCGGATTGTT
>JALYNE010000538.1 GCA_030773375.1 Pseudomonadota bacterium | reverse complement strand
TGTTCGCGATCGGCCTCGGTCTGGTCGCGCTTGGCCGCGGCACGGTGGAGCATGGCTTCATGATGCCGGCCGCGATTGGCGGCCTCGGGCTCGGCGTCATGGCAGGCGCGCTCAGCCTGCCGCACGACGGCGCGGAAGTGATCTACACCATGATCGGCGTCGCCATTCTCGCGCTGGGCCATGATCTCAATCGCCGTGCGGTGATCTGACGGTCTGAGGGGCCTCACGGCCAGCCGCTGGCAGCCCAGTTTCAGCCGGCTCTTCTTTGACAAGGATCCCGGCGCTTGCGGATGCCGCGCGCTGTCAAGGAGAACTTGCCGGACGGTGGCTTAGCGCCTACCTTCACCAGGATGGCACATGTCCACCATAGTCATGAGGGCGAATCGCTTTCTCGTGCAGCCCGCGAGACGATGGAGCAGTCGGGCGAGCAGTGGACGGAAATGCGCGCGGCGATCTTCGATGCGCTTGCGAGCTTCGACAAGCCGGCCTCAGCGTACGACATCGCCGACAAGGTTTCAAAGGCGCAGGGTCGCCGAGTGGCCGCCAACAGCGTCTACCGCATCCTCGACCTCTTCGTCGGCGCGAACCTCGCGCGCCGCGTCGAGAGCGCCAATGCTTATATCGCGAACGACCATCCCGGCTGCCTTCACGATTGCATCTTCCTGATCTGCGACACCTGCGGCCAGACGACGCATCTCGACGACGACAGCCTTTCGGGCGGGGTTCGCGCTGCGGCCAAGCAGGCAGGCTTCGCGCCCGACCGACCTGTGATCGAAGTGCGCGGTCGTTGCAGCGAGTGCGAAGCCGACTGAGGCGCCTCGACCGCCTCTGCACCGGATGATCGTTCGACAGCCGCACCGGGCAGAGCTAAAAGGCGCGCGATCAATGAGCATAGCCGGTGACATGACGGACCGACCACAAACGCCGCTGCTCGACAGCGTTCCCTATCCGAAGGATCTGCGCAAGCTCCGCCCCGATCAGCTCCGCGAGCTGGCGGGTGAGCTGCGCGCTGAGATGGTGTCGGCGGTTTCCGTCACGGGCGGGCATCTCGGCGCGGGCCTGGGCGTGGTCGAGCTCACGGTTGCGCTCCATTATGTGTTCAACACGCCCGAGGACCGGTTGATCTGGGATGTCGGGCACCAGGCCTACCCGCACAAGATCATCACCGGCCGGCGCGATCGCATTCGCACATTGCGGCAGGGTGGCGGCCTTTCCGGGTTCACCAAGCGGAGCGAGAGCGAATACGACCCGTTCGGCGCTGCGCACAGTTCGACCTCGATTTCGGCGGCGCTTGGCTTTGCCATGGCGAATAAGCTGTCCGGCGTGCCCGGCAAGGCAATTGCCGTCATCGGCGACGGCGCAATGAGCGCCGGCATGGCCTATGAGGCTATGAACAATGCCCGCGATGCCGGCAACCGGCTGGTGGTGGTCTTGAACGACAACGACATGTCGATCGCGCCGCCGGTGGGCGGGCTGTCGGCCTATCTTGCGCGGCTCGTCTCTTCGAGCAGCTTCCTGACCCTTCGCGACTTCGCCCGGCGCGTCGCGCGGCGTCTCCCCGATCCTCTCCACCGCGCCGCCCGCAAGGCCGACGAATATACGCGCGGCTGGGTCACGGGCGGTACGCTGTTCGAGGAGCTGGGCTTTTATTATGTGGGCCCCGTCGACGGCCACGATCTCGACCAGCTGATCCCCATCCTCGAGAATGTTCGCGACGCGAATGAAGGGCCGATGCTGGTTCACGTGGTCACCAAGAAGGGCAAGGGCTATGCGCCCGCCGAAGCGGCGGTCGACAAATATCACGGGGTTCAGAAGTTCGACGTCGTCTCGGGCGTTCAGGCGAAGGCAGAACCGGGGCCGCCCAGCTATACGAAAGTCTTTGCGGACGCGCTGGTCAAGGAGGGCGAACGCGACTCCAAAATCGTCGCGATCACGGCGGCCATGCCGTCGGGCACGGGACTGGACAAATTTCAGTTGAAATTCCCCGAGCGCACGTTCGATGTCGGCATCGCCGAGCAGCATGCCGTGACCTTCGCTGCAGGCCTTGCGGCGCAAGGCTACCGGCCCTTCTGCGCGATCTACTCGACCTTCCTGCAGCGCGCCTATGATCAGGTGGTGCATGACGTTGCCATTCAGAACCTGCCCGTGCGCTTCGCCATGGATCGCGCGGGGCTGGTCGGGGCCGATGGCTCGACCCATGCCGGCAGCTTCGATCTTGCCTATCTTTGCACGCTGCCCAACATGGTGG
>JALYNE010000537.1 GCA_030773375.1 Pseudomonadota bacterium | reverse complement strand
CGCGAATATTATCTCAACGAGCAACTGAAGGCGATTCAGCGGGAGCTCGGCAATGAGGGCGAGGAAGGTGAAGGCGACGAGCTTGCTGAGCTCAGCCGCAAGATCGCCAAGGCCAAGCTTTCCAAGGAAGCCCGTACGAAGGCCAATCAGGAACTCAAGAAGCTGAAGGCGATGGCCCCGATGTCCGCCGAGGCGACCGTCTCGCGCAACTATCTCGATGTGCTTCTTGGCCTCCCCTGGGGCAAGAAGTCGAAGGTCAAAAAGGATATCGCGGAAGCGCAGGCGATCCTGGACGAGGATCATTACGGGCTTGAGAAGGTCAAGGACCGCATCGTTGAATATCTCGCCGTCCAGGCGCGCACGAACAAGCTGAAAGGCCCGATCCTTTGCCTCGTCGGTCCGCCCGGCGTGGGCAAGACTTCGCTGGGCCGGTCGATCGCCAAGGCGACCGGACGCGAGTTCGTGCGCCAGTCGCTCGGTGGGGTTCGTGACGAAGCGGAGATCCGTGGTCACCGCCGGACTTATATCGGCTCGCTTCCAGGCAAGATCATTTCGAACCTCAGGAAGGCCGGCACCTCCAACCCGCTGTTCCTGCTCGACGAGATCGACAAGCTTGGTCAGGACTTCCGCGGCGATCCTGCTTCGGCGCTGCTCGAGGTCCTCGATCCTGAGCAGAATGCGAGGTTCCAGGATCACTATCTGGAGATCGATTACGATTTGTCCGACGTCATGTTCGTGACGACCGCGAACACCATGGACATGCCGCAGCCGCTGCTGGACCGGATGGAGATCATCCGGCTCGAAGGCTATACCGAGGATGAGAAGGTGGAGATCGCAACGCGCCACTTGATCCCGAAGCAGATCGAGGCGCATGGCCTGAAGGAGGGCGAGCTCAGCTTCACCGACGGCGGGACTCGCGCGCTCATCCGTCATTACACCCGTGAAGCTGGCGTTCGAACGCTGGAGCGAGAAATCGCGAAGGTTGCCCGCAAGGTGCTTCGCCAGATTCTCGAAGGAAAAGCTGAGCGGATCGAACTCACGCCCGAGAATGTCGCCGACTTCGCCGGTGTGCGTAAATACCGCCACGGCGTCGGCGAGGAGGAGGACCAGATCGGCGCCGTTACGGGGCTCGCCTGGACGGAAGTCGGCGGCGAGCTGCTGACGATCGAAGCGGTCACGGTGCCGGGGAAGGGGCAGATCAAGACGACGGGCAAGCTGGGCGAAGTGATGCAGGAGTCGGTGCAGGCAGCCTTTTCATTCGTGAAGGCCCGGAGCCCCAGCTATGGCGTCAAGCCGAGCCTCTTCGGGCGCAAGGACATCCACGTGCACTTGCCCGAAGGTGCGGTGCCGAAGGATGGGCCTTCCGCCGGTATCGGCATGGTGACGGCGATCATATCGACGCTGACGGGAATCCCGGTCCGGCGGGATGTCGCCATGACCGGCGAAGTGACGCTTCGTGGCCGGGTTCTTCCCATTGGTGGGCTGAAGGAGAAGCTGCTCGCGGCGCTCCGCGGCGGCATTCGAACCGTCATCATTCCGGGCGAGAATGAGAAGGACCTTGCGGAAATCCCGGCCAACATCCGGGAAGGGCTGGACATCGTGCCGGTGAGCCACGTGGACGAGGTGCTTGGACTTGCCCTTGCCACGCCTGTGGTGCCGATCGAATGGACCGAGGCGGACGAACTCGCTGCCTTGCCGCCCGCGGAGCTTAGCCACGGGACGGACGAGCGACCGGGGGCGTCGAGCCGGCACTAGGTCGTTTCGCTCCGCAACGGTTGCATGCATCGGAAGCGCGGTTTTCCCCGGAAAATCGCGCTTTCCTTTTGACTCGGAAAGGGCACTCGCCTTTAGATGGGGGTTCGGCGCCAGCCGCGATTCCATTGTAACAGGGGTGCAGCCAGAATGAACAAGCAGGAGCTTATCGGCCAGGTCGCCGATACGACCGGCCTCAGCAGGGGTGATTCCAGCAAGGCGGTTGAGGCCGTCTTCGACTCGATCGGCATCGCTCTGAAGCGCGGGGACGAGGTTCGCCTGGTCGGCTTTGGCACCTTCTCCTGCTCCCGTCGGAAAGCGTCGACCGGGCGCAATCCCCGCACCGGCGAGCCGATGCAGATCAAAGAATCCACCCAGCCCAAGTTCAAGCCGGGCAAGGGGCTGAAGGATTCTGTAAACGTCTGAGGGCAGGCACCGGGCGGGGCATCGGTACCCGCCAATTTCCTCGGGCTTGCGCTGGACAGGCATATGGCAGGACATTATGTGCTGCCG
>JALYNE010000536.1 GCA_030773375.1 Pseudomonadota bacterium | reverse complement strand
CTGCCGGTTCAACGAAGGTACAGTGCACGCCTACGCGCACGCGTTTGGAAGCGTTATGACCGAACATGATCAGACCTCTTTGCGTCAATACCACTCCCTTTCGACTGTGCTAGCTCGAAAAGCTACCGCAGGCAGATGGCCCACAACCTCAATCGGGAACTGCGACCTATGGACGATCGCACCACCTAGGATCTCGTCGTCTCAGCATCAGGAGCTCCTCACTGTATCTGCCTATCGACGAACCGCTCCTGTGGCCATTACAGCACCTCCAAGCGAAACCGTCTGTGAACAATTCCACGCTCCAACAGTTGTGGAGGCGCCGCCGGGTCCTGGTGGTGTTGGCGGAGCCATGACTGGTAGTGCAAGCCCACCGCGGCTATCCTCGTGCGAAGCGGTTGGCTGGAGGCAGATGTTTTCCGTTTGCCCAGCACGACCCGGTAACGACTTGAACGTCACGAGGCGCACCACTCGCTGCTACGCTGGGTACGTGCTGGCCACGAAGGGATTGGCTACATGCCCTACTACATCCACAGCCTCGCTATCTTGTCGATTGCGGACTGCTGACGACAGAACCCATCACGAAAGCAGGGCAAGCGCGACGCCTACTCGCGCTCCGGCCACAGCCCAGCGTGACGCATACAATCCAGACGACGGAGACGCTGCTCGCCGCCCGGCTGGCACTACGACGCTGCCTTGCTCCGCTGCCAGCGACGAAAGCCGGCCAGGATCGCTGCTACCACAATCACGACGCCGAAGGCGATGAGCAGCACCTGGACGTACTGCGGCGCCTGCTCCCCCAGATAGGCATAGAGAAACGTCGCTGGCGCCATGCCAACCAGGGTGGCGCCGAGAAAATCGCGAAAGCGCATCGGCGTCAGGCCGGCAGCATACGAGATGATGTCGAACGAGACGATCGGCACGAGCCGGGCGATCAGCACGGTGTAGACTCCCCAGCGGGCGAACCAGCGGTCTGCCTGCTCCAACCCCGCCTTGCCGACCAGTGCCTCTACGGGCGGGCGTCCGAGTGCCCGTGCGAGCCAGAAACTGATGGTGGCGGCCAGCGCAGCGCTCACGAAGCTCAGCATGCCACCCCAGAACGCGCCGAACGCGAGCCCATTGGCGAAGGCCAGCAAGAATCCGGGGAGCGGGGCGGCCAGGGCCTGCAAGATCATCAGCAGCGCCGAGACGACCGGCGCCCAGACGCCAAAGGAGAGGATATAGTCGCGCAGCCCTGCCACATCGCCTTGCCCCAAAATCCCGGCCGCTCGATTGACCTCCGACCGAAACGTTGCCGAGAGCAGATAGGCCAGCCCGAGGACGATGCCGGGACCAAGGGTCAATGCGAGCCGGAGCCACACAACATACCGGGTATCGATCGTTGCGCGCTGCCTCATCACCTGTTTGCCGGTGGTGCTTTTTTGTGACTTAGCCATACATCACTGTGATGGTACCCACCGCTCGCACTCCTGTCCGTGAACCAGGTTACAGATCATCACCCCTGGGCCAACTGGTAGGTTCAGTGTACCGTTCACGTCGCCAGCGGTAGCCCGGCTCCACGATCGTGCCGGGCACGGATGCCTCGACCAGGAGTGTAAGCGCAGCGTGCAGCACGGTGAGCTGCTGCTCACGGTTGCCGGGCTCTCCCAGCGGATGGCCAAAGGGCCAGCGCAGCAACAACGTTCGGGGGGCCTTGACCTTCTCGGCGATGTCGCGGAGCAGCATGATGCTGACCGTCGGAATACCGGCCGCCTCGATCGTGCGCGCGATCAGTCCCACGGACTGATTGCAGAGCCCTCAAGCTGGTGTCAGCAGGACGGCGTCGACGCGCTGCTGCTTGAGTCGCGCCGCGACCTCCGGGGCGGTCTGTCCCGTGAGCGTCGCCAGATGCTCCCCCTCGATGTGGCCCATGAAGCTGTAGGCGTCGGCCAGCGAGCCCAGCACACCGCGATCAACCAGGGAAGCTAACCGCTCGATCGGAAAGAGGATATCGAGATCCTGCTCGGCGTCGCGGTGGTCATAATAGTTATGCGTGATCATCAACCGCTCGCGAGGTGTTCCACCCGGGATGATCCGGTAGCTGGGATCGCCTTGCGGATCGCGCATGTCGAACGGGGCCTGATCGACCAGATGGACGCCGCCGGTCGTGCGTGCCCACAGCAGGCGCAATCCTGGAACGTGGGTAAAGGCCCAGCCGCCAAGTCGTGCTAGTCGTTCTCGCATCGTCATACCATTGAGGGGGAGCACATTGTGCGCCACGCGCGTGACGG
>JALYNE010000535.1 GCA_030773375.1 Pseudomonadota bacterium | reverse complement strand
CAACCAAGCCGACTGGCCCGCGGGCAATCCCGAGCTGCTGCACGACTTTTCGCTGATCGACTCCGCCATCGAGCAGTGCGACTTCGGCACCCGCCTGATGATACGCGGGGTGGTGCCGTTTGGCGAGCTGGAGGTTGAGTGGCTGCTGCATGACCGCATCAAGCGCGTCGATGTGCGCTACACCTACTACAAAGCCGAACGCCTGGCCAAAGAGGCAGTATATATTGCGTTTCCGCTGGCGCTGCCGGACGCGGGGGTTTGCTCGGACGCGCAGCTTGGGTGGGTCAACTGGGACAAAGAGCAGCTGCCGGGCGGCTGCAAAGAATGGCTGCCGCTGCAAACCGGGATTTTGGTTTCCACGCCCGACGCGGCTGTGCTGCTCCTGTCGCCGGACATCCCGCTGTTCTGTGTCGGCGATGTGGTACGCGGACGCTGGCCAAAGGAATTACAGCTTTCTGGCGGACACATCTTTTCGTACGTGCTGAACAATTACTGGCACACCAATTACAAAGCCGCGCAGGGCGGCCCGATCAGCTTCGGTTATCAGCTGACCAGCGACCGCAGCATTGCCACAGACCGCGCTTTCCGCGCTGGCTGGACCGCTCGGCGTCCGCTCTACGCGCAGCGCATGAGCTACCAAGATTTTCGGCAAACTAAAGCGCCCTATCAAGATCCTAGCGGTGGGTGCTTGGCAGTGATCGGCCCCCAACAGGTGGCTCTTTCGACGATCAAACAAGCCAAATGGGCTGATGGCTGGATCGTACGGCTCCAGGAGATCACGGGTGCAGCCCAAACCGCGAGCATCGCCTTCCCGCAGAAAAAGGTGGAGCGGGCCTGGGCCACCGATCTGTTGGAATATGAGGGGGAAGAACTAGCGGTTGAAGGCGACGGCACACTGCGCGTACAGGTACCGGCTTGGGGCTTGGCGACGTTCAGGATCGTGCTGGCACCACAGGGTCCAGGCACGTAATCATGGAGGGGGAGCGAGCGTGAACACCATCTCTTTCATGAGCGCTAACTACGTAGCGCGGCCGGTCAACTACAACATGACCGGCGGCTGGGGGCAGGGCGACCAGGCCACCAACGACTATTTTCGGCCGGTTGACACCTTCGGGGAGCGCTTCGGAGCCCTGCTGCGCGATATCCGGGCCATGGGGTTCGATGCGCTTGATCTGTGGACGGCGCAGCTCAACCCCCTTTGGGCCTCCGACGGTCATATCGAGGCTGCGCGGGAGCAGCTGCAGCAGCATAATCTGCGGGTGGCCAGTCTGGCGGGCTGGTTCGGATCGAGCGCGGAAGAGTTCGAAGCGAACTGCAGGTTAGCCGTTGCGCTGGGCACCGATATCTTAGGCGGGACAACCTCGTTCGTAACCAAGGACCGGCCAGCCGCCGTTGCGCTGCTCGCCAAGCATAATCTGCGGCTCGGCATCGAGAACCATCCAGAAAAAACGCCGGACGAGCTGCTAGCCAAGATCGGCGATGAAGGCGAGGGCCGGATTGGCGCCGCGGTTGATACCGGCTGGTTCGGCACCCAAGGTTTTGACGCCGTGGAAGCGATCAGTCAGCTCCGGCAGCACCTGTTTCATGTGCATCTGAAAGATGTACTTGCTGCTGGGGCGCATCACACCTGCCGCTACGGCCAGGGCGTTGTGCCCGTCGAGCGCTGCGTTCGGCTGCTGCGCGAGATTGGCTACAACGGCGCAATCAGCATCGAGCACGAGCCGGAACTCTTTGATCCGACCGAGGACTGCGTGGCCGGCTTCCAGATGGTGCGGAGCTGGCTTGAAATACCCGAGGAGCACCAAGCATGAATGACAACACGCTTGGAGTTGGCATCATCGGCTGTGGCAATATTGCCGGCCCCTATGCCAGCGACCTCCTGACCTATCCCCACATACGGCTGGTCGGCGTGACCGATGTGGAAAGCGAAAAAGCCCAGGCGTTGGCGGCCAAGAGTGGGTGCCAAAGCTACACCACAGCCGCCGATCTGCTCGCCGATCCGGCCATCGATCTGGTCGTCAATCTTACCATTCACCACGCGCACTACGCGGTGACGAAGGAGTCTTTGGAGCATGGCAAATCGGTGTACAGCGAGAAGCCGCTCGCGATGACTTCCCCAGAAGCCCACGAGCTGGTCGATCTAGCCCACAGCAAGGGCCTACGCCTGGGCTGCTCGCCCTTCACCTACTTTGGCGAAGCACAGCAAACCGCGATGCGCTACGTGCGGGATGAGCGGCTGGGACCGGTACGCATTGTGTACGCCGAGGTCAAC
>JALYNE010000534.1 GCA_030773375.1 Pseudomonadota bacterium | reverse complement strand
CGCGCAGCATGGAGCGCCTCACCACCCGCGGCTCTACGCCAATGCCAGACAGGCGCTGCTCGATGCCGCATGGCATTCTGTTGGCCTGTGTTCATGCCTGGTGGCCGAAAACAACTATCAGTATTGGTCCTCTATACCGTTTGATCGATTCAATCTTCACATGGCGCGTAGTTGAAGCGTCGACTGTCATGCCCGTGAAGCGGAGAAGCTGAAGTGATCATGAGTTACCGAGCCGTACCCAACATGCATGACATGACGCGCAGCATAGGGCTCCAGCAATGGGGACAACGTCCCCACAACGCGCCATGAGTAGCCAGGGGGGCTGGATGAAAGGCTACGGAGTTCCCGCCACTTCGAGCAGCGTTGAACCAGCGGCCCGCTCTCAGAAGACCCTGCATTGGCGGCGCTATCTTGGTGGACCGTTTCTGGCAAGTGGTGTGGCGGGGCTTGTCGGTGTGCTGGTGCTCGTGGGATGGGCTCTCGGCTACGAGCCCCTGAAGCGGGTGCTGCCCGGCTTTACAGCGATGAATCCGACAACCGCCCTGAGCTTTATCCTGGCGGGTGTCGCCCTGTGGGTGTTGAGTGTCCCGCCACAGGAGCGGCGCGCCGGCGCATCTCTCGTTGCCCAGGCTTGTAGCGCCTGCATTACGCTGGTCGGAGCGCTGAAACTCGCAGACGTGCTGTTCGGCTGGACGATCGGCATCGATGAAATGTTCTTCCGCACGGCCCTTGCTGGTGATGGTAGCGAGCCACTAAATCGCATGGCGCTGAATACAGCCTTCAATTTGATCTTTCTGGGCCTGGCATTGTGCTGCATGGATCGCCCGCTCGGTGGGAAACTCTGGGTAACCGAGCACCTGGCGTTGGTGGCAGTCTCCACCACGCTGCTGGCGCTGGTAGGCTATCTGTACGGCATGCGATCCTTCTACAGCATCGGCGTCTTTACCCCCATGGCCCTGCATACGGCCGCCACTTTTCTGGCGCTGCTCTGCGGCATATTGAGCGCTCGTCCGGACCGTGGTCTCATGGCTACCGTGACCAGCCAGAGCGCCGGAGGGTTGCTGGCCCGCCGCCTCCTGCCGGCCGCCATCGGTGTTCCGATCGTCCTGGGATGGTTGCGGCTGGAAGGTGAGCGGGCGGGCCTGTACAACACGACGATGGGCGTGGCGCTGATCGTGGTTGCCACGGTGGCGATCTTTGCTGGGCTAGTCTGGTGGAACGCCGCCATGCTGCACCAGGCGGATACCCGGCTCCAGATGATCCACACGCAGCTCGAAAGCCGGGTGAGCGAGCTCACGGCGCTGAGTGAGCTCAGCAATATGGCACAAGTGTGCCGCACAGCCGAGGAGGCCTATGAAGTCATCGCGGCCGCGCTATCCGCACTATTTCCCGGCGCCTCCGGCGGCGTGGCGGTCCTGAAGCCATCTCGCGATCTGGTCGAAATGGTAGCTATCTGGGGCGCTCCCAAGAGCGCCGAGGTCTTCGCGAGCGAGGAGTGTTGGGCGTTGCGGCGCGGCCGCGCCTATGCGAGCGATGGAGGCGTGCCTCGCGTACGCTGCCGTCACCTACGCGGAACGAACACCACCGACTCGCTCTGCGTCCCGATGCTAGCGCACGGAGACGTGCTGGGCATCTTCCATCTCGAGCTGGACGCTCGTGCTACGCATGAGGCGGATCGCCCGCTGGCACAAACCGTGGCGGGACAACTCGCGCTGATCATCGCCAACCTACGGCTCCTGGAAACGCTGCGCCACCAGTCACTGCGTGATGGGCTCACCGGCCTGTTCAACCGGCGCTACCTCGAAGCGTCGCTGGCGCGGGAATGGGAGCGGGCCAAGCGCTCCGGGCAGCCGATCGGGATTATTATGCTCGACCTCGACCATTACAAGCGCTTCAATGACACGTATGGCCATCGGGCAGGGGACGATCTGCTGCGGGCGATCGGGCGGCTACTGCAGGCGCAGGTGCGGGGTGTGGATATCGCATGTCGCTACGGTGGCGAGGAGTTTCTCCTGCTCCTGCCCGGGGCATGTGCGGAGGTGACACAGCGCCGGGCAAAGGAGATCCGCATCGCTATCAGCACCGCGCAGGTCGATACGCAGGGCCAGATGTTACCACCAGTGACGGGCTCGCTCGGCGTCGCCGCCTTCCCAGAGCACGGGATGACGATGGAGACGGTGATCGAGCAGGCGGATAGGGCGCTTTATGCGGCCAAACAGGCAGGACGAGACCAGGTGCTGGTTGCCCCGCGATCATAAGGCACCGCTGGCCCGGGGGATTGAGA
>JALYNE010000533.1 GCA_030773375.1 Pseudomonadota bacterium | reverse complement strand
AGCAGTCGGTTGCGATCGTCGCGGAGCTGCGCGAAGAGGAAGCCCCGCCCGTCGCCGATGTCGGGATTGTACACCCGGAACTGGTGCCCGTGGTAGCGGAGCGCCAGGGGCGTGGGGAGGTTGCGCGCAAGCGGCGCGAACCGGCCGAAATGGCTGAGCCACTGTTCATCGCTGAGCGCGCCCAGCCCGACCGCGGGCGCCCAGCGGTCGTTGCGAAAGCGCAGGATCGTCTCGGGAAATTCCGCCGCTTCCACCGGATCATAAAAGGCTTCGCCCAGCGAATGAATGGCCGTCTCGGGCCGGTAGGGGCTGGGTTGCGGACGATGCACCGTCCGGTGATATGTTGGCCGGAGGAAGGGGGGAAGGGCGAATGGCGCCCTGGTCGAACCGATAGTGGCGGCCGAACGACGAGCTCCGGCTTCAATGGCGGCTATCGATCGACTGCTTGCTTCTGCGCATTCGCTCCGATGAGGTGGAACTCGACTTGCCGGCCGTCGAGGTACCGCACCCTTGCGCCGTCGAAGAAGGCGTCCTCTTCGGTCCTGAACTCCACTTCCTGGCCGCCCCAGTCCGGAACCGCCGCCGTCGCGCTGAGCTCGATCGACCAGGCGGTGTTGGGCCTGAGGCGGTATTCGCCTTGCGGGCTTGCCCCCTGATTGTCCCAGAAGCCGATGGCGGTGCCCGCGCCGTGACCGTGATAGCCGATCGGATGCGAATAGATGCTGGGCTTCAGCCCCTTCGCAATCGCCGCCGCCCGGGCGAGAGCGAGCATCTCGTTGCCCGTGCGGCCTGCCCTGAACTCGGCCGTGAGCGCGTCCTGGACGGCGTTGGCGGCTGCAAGGCCGCGCTTCAGCCCTGGCGGCGCGTCGCTCTCGCCGTCCTTCAGCACGTAGCCGAGATGCTGCGTGTCGGTGTTGAGGCCAAGATAGGTGATGCCGAAATCGGTCCAGAGCATGTCGCCTTTTCGATCACCGTGTCGCCCTCGATCATGGCTTTGACGCCGCGGCGCGAGATCCCGACCGACGGCTGGAACCAAGGCGCGAGGCCCAGTCCGCCGATCCGCTGGCGAAACCACCATACGACATCGTCGACAGTGGTCCGCCCGGGCCTGACGACCTTTCCGGAAAGCCCCTCGGCGATGATGGCATGGGCAAGCCGCACGATCCCGGGATAGACGGACATCTCCTCCGGGATGCGCGTTTCCAGCCACCCGACCGCAAGCGCATCGATCGGCCTCACCCTGGTCCGCAGCGCCTCGGGGAGCGCTTCCATCATCGCCGCATATTGGCTGAGCGTCAGCCCATCGGCGAAGGCCGTGCTGGGCGAGCTGTTGATCGCGATCGCTTTGGGGTTGCGAGCCGCGATGAGCTCGGCGAGCCGCTTCCACTGGTCAGGTTGCTTTTGCGGCTGCCAGGCGGGCGTGAAGAGGCCCCCCAGCCCATAGCGGCTGACAGTGAGACGCTCGATGGGCCTGCCTGCGCCCGGATCGAAGAAGATCAGGATTGTGCGGCGCCGCGCGTGCATGCTCTCGGCGTCCAGCATCGTCGCGACCACCGGATCTTCCAGATATTCGCGTGCGACCATGACCCACATGTCGACCTTGTTCTCGCGCATCAGTGCCGGAACCACCGTCTCGAGCCGGCGCTTCAGCCAGAGATCGCGCAGCCTCGCCTGCTCGCGAAGCGGCAAAATGGCCGCTGCCAGCGGATCGCTCGCTTCAGCGGCGTTTGCAGTAGCTTGGCTGGCGCAAACGCTCGAAGGCGCCGAGAAAGCAGCAAGGCAGCAGATCAGATGTTTCCATGCGCGCACGTCACTCTCCTCATCCGCTGCTAGCGCACCGGCGGCGCTTTGGCCACGAACCTGGCCGCCACCGCCGATTGAGGGAGGAGGAGCGCTGCGCCATAAGGCGCCATGGCCGTCCGGATCCTCCATCTTCATTCGACCTTCGCGCTCGGCGGCAAGGAAGCGCGCGCCGTGCGGCTGATGAACGCGTTCGGCGATGCGGCCGAACACGCGATCGTCAGCGCGATGCCGGAACAGCTTTCCGCGCGCGACGCGGTTTCAGCGGACATCAAAGCTTATTATCCCGCCGATGGGCCGCCGCTCACCGGCCGTCCTGGCATTCGCCGCCTTCTGCGCTTGGCCCGCTACATGCAGCGGTTCGATCTCGTTCTCACCTACAATTGGGGGGCGTTCGATGCGGTGATGGCACGCCGCATATTCGCGCCCGTGATGAAGCTGCCGCCGCTCGTTCACCATGAAGACGGTTTCAACCAAGATGAAGCTGAG
>JALYNE010000532.1 GCA_030773375.1 Pseudomonadota bacterium | reverse complement strand
GATGCATAAGCAGCGGCGACATCCTCGTTGGTCGCGCCGCGAGCGTGGAGGTTGAGAAGCGAGGCGACGACCTGAAGATTGTTCTTCACCCGGTGGTGCACCTCGCGAACGAGCCTCGTCTGTCGCTCGACTGCCGCCTCAAGCTCCGCCTCGTGCCGAGCGACTGTTCGCGTGACCCGATCGAAAGCGAGCCCCAGCTGGCGCAGTTCGTGGGCGGGCGTGGCCAGCGTTGGCAACGCAATGCTCCGGTCACCCGGTTGATAGGCTGCCACGGCTCGCTGGATGCGGGTGAGTGGCCTCAGGAGCAGGCGGTCAAGGATGAGCCAGCCGATGATGCCGGCGGCCAGCCACATGAAGATGGGAAGGAGTATCATCAAGAGCTCGGCCGGGCGAATTGGTGCGGCACCCGTCCGGACGATGAGCTGGAGCCTCCCGCCTGCGAGTGGAGCCGAGGCTTCAAGTGTGCGGATGAGCGGCCCGTCCTGGAAGTCATCGCTCAGCACCATTCGCCGGGAAGCTTGGGTCAATACCACGTCCGAATCGGCTTGTCCGCTGGGGAGGCCGATCATCCGGGCAAGCTCGACTTTGGAAACTTCCCAATAGCCGGCTGGCAGCCCCGCAGGATCGAACGAGACCAGGCGCATGGCGTTACCGTTATTGCTGATTTCCACCTGCGATCTGGCGGTGCTCAGCCGGGGGAGCGGCGGAGGCGTGAATCCGAAACTGCCGCATGCAACAACACCGCCAGGGCCATAAAGGGCGAACCGGCCATAAGTCGGCTGCCCATCGGCAACACGGGCAAGCGTTCCCCGGCAGGCCTCTGCCTTCCCGCCGGTGAGAGCGATCGCGGCGCTTGCAGCGTTCATCGTGAGCGCGCTTCTCGACAGCGCGGAATTGATCCGCTGCGCCGTTAGCTGGACATTTGCCTCAAACTCCTCGCGCTGCTCGGTGTTGTTTTGGCGTGCATTCTGGAGGGAGGCGAGGATCGCCACCAGCCCAAGCGGGAACAGCCCGAGGGTTAGGATGAGGAGCATTTTCGCCGCGGTCGAAAGCCGTGCGAACCGCGATGCCAACCACCCTTTATTTTCTTCTATGTCCACGCGTGCCCGAACGTTCGTGGCCGCTGGTTTATCCGAGCTTTCCCAGAAGATCGAGCAGATCGGGAGGAATCTGTTCCTCAATGGTGCGCTGGTAGACGGATCGAAGCGCCGTTCCGACTTCCCCGCTCGACGGCGCCATCTTTTTGGATTGCTTTTTGCTGGTCTCGACGAGGGCGGGCTGATCGGATTTGCGCCGGCGATCGGCGCCCTTTTGGTTCTCGAAGCTCAAGATCAACACCCCTCACGGCTTTGCCGTGCCCGCATTTCAATCAGCCTGTGTTCCGGCCGCCAACCTGCATTCCGGCCGACCGGATGAGCAAACGAACAAGCCTGCCACGGCTGTGCGATAAGCAAGCCGTGTCGGCGTGGAAACAAAAAAGTCGTTGATTTGTTCCGAACCATCGAGAGGAGCGGGCTAAGCGATTTCATGTCATTTCGGGAGCGCAGCCGGCCGTGTCCCGGGAGCGCCCCTGCCATGATCGGATGGGGTTGCAAAGCTTCGGTACCGCACTCAAGAAGGCCGCAATTCACAGGAGTCGTAACGAACATGTCGCTTGGTCAAGATCTCGCGCCCCATCTTCCCTTTCTCCGCCGCTACGCCCGGGCGCTGACCGGTAGCCAGAGCCACGGCGATGCTTTTGTCCGGGCAACGCTTGAAGCGATCGTCGCGGCTCCGGGGGATTTCCCGCGCGAGGTCGATCCGAGGCTCGGGCTCTATCGCACCTTTCACGCCATCTGGTCGTCAGCCAATATCGAAGAGGATCCCGGCTCCGGCGGGTCGGGCGATCCGGAGGGTATTGCGCAGGCGCGCCTTGCCCGAATCACACCGCTGTCGCGCCAAGCGCTGCTTCTTACCGCCATGGAAGGCTTCACGCCCGAAGACACGGGGTATCTGATCGGGGCCGAACCGGCGGAAGTTGAAAATCTTGTCGCCGAAGCGCTTGCTGAGATCGAGCGGCAGACCCGGGCCGAGGTGCTGATCATCGAGGACGAGCCGATCATCGCGATGGACATCGAAACCATCGTGCGGGATCTCGGTCACAGTGTCACCGGCGTGGCCGTGACGCGCGACGAAGCCGTCGCGCAGGCGATGGCGCGGCGGCCAGGGCTGGTCCTCGCCGACATTCAGCTCGCGGACGATAGCTCGGGAATTGATGCAGTGAAGGATATCCTCGGGGAGTTCTCGGTC
>JALYNE010000531.1 GCA_030773375.1 Pseudomonadota bacterium | reverse complement strand
GTTCAACTGAACCGGGAACGAGTCCAGCGGTTCAGAGGACGGGCACGGTGGCCACGGCTGGACGGGAGAGCTGCGCGTGGCTCGATGTCGGGAGGCGGGAATGATCGGATACGTGACGCTCGGGACCAACGACCTCGAAAGGGCGCGGCGCTTCTATGAGCAGCTTCTCGCCGAAATTGGCGCCCGGCGTCTGCTGGAGTTCCCCGATGCGCGCGGCTACACCATGTATGGCAGGAGCGGACGCGAACCGATGCTGGCGATCACGCGGCCGATCGACGGCAATCCTGCGACTGCCGGAAACGGCACCATGGTTGCGCTTCCCATGCCGAGCCGCGAGCAAGTTGATCGCTTTCACGCTAAGGCGCTCGAGCTTGGAGCCGCCGACGAGGGCGCGCCGGGCGTGCGCGGCCCCGAGGAGATGGGCTTTTACGGCGCCTATTTTCGTGACCCGGACGGCAACAAGCTTTGTGCGTTTCACATTACACGCAACTGACGGTCAGCGAAGGGGCGGCACAAGCACGCTTTGCCCCACCTCAGTGGCGACGAATCGCTCCGGCGCGATCCCGCGGACGCGCTTCAGAACTTCGAGCTGCTGCGGCGGATCGTTCATCGGCTCGAAAGTGAGCTGAAACGTACCCCAATGAACGCCCAACGCGAGGCGCGGCTTCAGCGTCTCGAAAATCCGCACTGCTTCTTCGGGGTTGATGTGGTTTGCTTTCATGAAATCACGCGGCTCGTAGGCGCCGATTGGAAGAACGGCGAGCCGATACGGCCCATTTCGCACGGCTTGCCGCACCCAGCTGCCGTCACTCCAGCCGGTATCACCGGCATAGAAGATGTTGCCCGCCGGGTGAGTAACCGTGAAGGCGGACCACAAAGCGCGGTTCCGATCGGTGCCCCAGCGGGAGCCCCAATGGTGGTTGCGCTCAACGATCACCTGGATGCCGGGACGGATGGAGACACGACCGCCCCAGTCACGTGCCACCGAGCGGATACCCTGGTTTCGAAGGATCGTGTCGTTGCCGAGGCTGGTGACGATCGTCGGACGATCACGCTCCCAGAGCCGCTTCAGGGTCGGCAAATCCATGTGATCGTAGTGATTGTGGCTGATGAGGACGAGGTCGATCTTTGGCACATCCTCCAACGCGATCCCCGGTACGCGCACCCGCTTCGGCCCAATCGACGAAAAAGGGGAGGCGCGCTCCGACCAGATCGGATCGGTGAGAATGTTGAGCCCGCCCGCCTGGATCAGGACGGTCGCATGTCCGATCCAGGTCACTGCCAGAAGCTTTGGGTCGACGCGGTCGACGCAGCGCCCCCAATTCTCGACCACGGCTCCTTTGAGCGGCGGACAAAGCGTCGCGGCGGGCGGCGGATAGCCCTGCTTCACATGAACCTGCGCCGGCCACTCGGCGCGTTCGTCGCTGCCGAACCAACGGTTGAGGAAGCGCTGGGGCCCGCCATGCGGTGCGCTCTTCGCGCCGGGGTTGAAGAAGCGCTCGCCATCGAAATGATCGCTTGGCGGGCCACGGTAATAGATCCGGTCGAGGAACGGTGGAACGAGCGTCGGCGCGAGGCAAATCGCGACACCGGCGAAGAGAAGGAATGTGCCGATCCGCTTCAGCAAGTTACGCATCGGCGCGCTGATAGCTGGAGGGCGGCGCGGTGGGAACCGCTGGCGGTTCAGCGGTCGAGGCGGAACCCCGCGGGTGCACGGGTCTCGACATGCTCCTCGTGATAGATATCAACGCGGAGCTCGACCCTGCCCGGTGCGGCCACGCCGCAGTCGATCGGGTAAAGCGCGAGCACGGAGCCATAGCCGCCGACTCCGCCCTCCGCCTTCGTGCCGATCTTCGGAGCGGATCCGTCCGCGCAGCGCAGCCGCTGCATGTAGGCGCGGGTTCCCTCCGGGCCAGCAACCCGGATTGGGTTTTCAGCGCTTCCAAGCGGATGCGCCGCGGCTGCGGCGATGGCCTGCTGGAGTTCCGCATCGCTGTTGCCGGAGCCGACCGTGGCGAGGATGTCGCGCGGCGCCGGCGACTCTTCGCGTGGTGGCTTTGCCGATGCTGTTGCGGCAACAGCGATCGCCGCCAAGGCAAGGAGATGTTTCGACATTTTTGGAAAGCTCCGGAAGATTCGCGGTCTCTTCTAGCGCGCTTTCCAGGAAGGCCAAGATGCGGGGCGCGTGGAAACGTTTCTAGTGAAAGTTGCGGCTTTTCACCTCGATCACAGGCTCTCCCCCGCCGCCGGTGCGGAACGGAGGCGGGTAAATGTCGCGGACGCTTCGTTCCC
>JALYNE010000530.1 GCA_030773375.1 Pseudomonadota bacterium | reverse complement strand
GGAGCTTCGATGGCCTGCCAATCTCAGGCTTCCTTTATCGACCCGATCCTTCCCGCTTTCCCGGTCGGCGGCCGCTGATCCTGGATATCCACGGCGGCCCCGAGGCCCAGGCCCGCCCCACGTTCCAGTTCCAGAAGAATTATCTCCTGAACGAGCTCGGGATCGCCATTTTCTACCCGAACGTCAGAGGCTCAACGGGGTTTGGGAAGACGTTCGTTAACCTCGACAATGGCCCGTTCAAGCGCGAAGACGCGGTCAAGGACATCGGTGCGTTCCTCGACCGGCTTCGTAAGGACGCCGGACTCGATTCTGGGCGCATCGGAGTCACCGGCGGCTCGTACGGTGGCTACATGTGCTACTCGTCCGCGATCCATTTCGGCGAGCATCTTCGGGGCGCAGTGTGCGAAGTGGCAGTGTCAAACATCGTGACTGTGCTGGAAAGCATGGAAAGCTATCGCCGGGACCTTCGACGGCCGGAATATGGCGACGAACGGGAGCCGGCGCAGCGGGCGAAGCTGATCGCGATCTCCCCCCTGACACGTGCAAAGGAAATTCAGATTCCGTTGATGGTCGTCACCGGCGCCAATGACCCGCGGGTGCCGAAGTCCGAAGCCGATCAGATTGTTGAAGCCGTGCGAGCGAATGGCCGCGAAGTCTGGCACCTCGTGGCGACGAACGAAGGTCATGGCTTCATGAAGAAGGAAAATGACGACTACCGCTTCTGGGTGACTGTGCTTTTCTGGCGCCATCACCTCTTGGGGCAGCGTGCCCCGCTGATCACGTTGGCTAAGCAGATCCGGGGGGAGAAAGCGGACATGGGTCGGTCGCCTAAACGAACGTCTGTCTGCTTCCAGGCGTCGACGTGTGAGAGCTGAGCGCCCGCAATTGGCCCGAAGCCGACCCACGGCGGCCAACCGCGGCACCGCCTACGGTGGCGGCTGGTTCTCAGGAGTCCTCTATGGGGTGCTGGGATTGGCAGTTTTCTGCCGATCCTTAGAGTGGTGCCCAGGAGAGGACTCGAACCTCCACGCCCTTGCGAGCGCCAGCACCTGAAGCTGGTGCGTCTACCAATTCCGCCACCTGGGCACGGGGCAGGCGGCGCGCTTAGCGCTGCCCAAGCGCGCTTGTCAATGAAGAGGCGAGCGGGCAATGGGGGCCCGACTTATCAGGGCAAGTTTTGATGGCAGACAGAATGGACCGGCTGGTCACCTTGTTCGGCGGCGGCGGCTTTGTTGGCCGCTATGTCGCTCAACAGCTTTTCAAAGCGGGCGCGCGGGTGCGGATCGCGCAGTTCGACGCGCGCAAGGCGTTCTTCCTGAAGCCGCTCGGTCATCTCGGGCAAAGCCAGTTCGTGGCGGTCGACATCCGCAATGCCGATCAGGTCGCCGCCGCCGTCAAGAACAGCGATGCAGTGATCAACCTCGTGGGTGTCTTGAAGGGCGACTTCGAGGGCCTCCACGTCCGTGGCGCCCGCAACGTCGCCCAAGCCTGCGCGGCACAGGGGATTGCATCGCTGGTGCACATCTCCGCCATCGGCGCCGACCCGGAAAGCGAATCCGATTATGGCCGCACCAAGGGGGAAGGCGAACAGGAGATCCGCGCCGCGCTGCCCAGCGCGACCATCGTCCGGCCCTCGGTGGTGTTCGGGCGCGAGGATAACTTCGTGAACCGCTTCGCGGCACTGGCTCGGCTCGCACCAGTCCTTCCGGTGATCCGCGGCGGCGTGAAGTTCCAGCCGGTCTTTGCCGCCGACGTCGGAAAGGCCGTCACCGCCACCGCGCTCGATCCGCGCACTCATGGCGGCAAGACCTATGAGCTTGGCGGGCCGCAGGTGCTCACGATGCGCGAACTCATGGAGTGGATCAACCAGACGACAGGACGCAACCGCATGCTGATCGATATCCCCGATTCCCTCGCGGCCCTCCTCGCCCGAGCAATCGGCTGGCTTCCGGGCGCGCCGATAACCTGGGATCAATGGCTGATGCTGCAGCGGGACAATGTCGTCTCGGATGGAGCGGAGGGGCTCAGCAGCTTCGGCATCATGCCGACGCCGCTGGCCGCCGTGTCCGAAGGGTGGCTCACTGCCTACCGCCGCCACGGCCGTTTCGCCGCCAAGCAGCCTTATTGACTTCTTTTCCTCGGCCGCAGCCCAGGCAGAACCCTGAACTTTCTGCGCCAGCCCGCATAAGCTCCATCCGGGCAGCGGATGACCGGCGCCGAGCATGATTGAGAGCAGCAGCATGGAAGCATCCCTCCTCACCATCATCCTGCTTGGCATTGTCGAGGGCCTGAC
>JALYNE010000529.1 GCA_030773375.1 Pseudomonadota bacterium | reverse complement strand
TGCTCGCCGCGACACAACCACAGCGCATTCCACCCACGATGATCGAGCGGATGTTCGGGCATACGCTGAAACCGCAGCAGGCTAGCGAGGTGCTGCACGAGGGACTGGATGCCTGGCTTGTGGGACTAACCTTCGTGCGCCAGCGTCTGCTCGATGTGCTCGCCCACGAGGGCGTGGCGCCGATCACCGCATTGGGCGAGCCGTTCGATCCAACGCTGCATGTGGCAGTCGAGGTCGTATCTGCCAGCGACGAGACCCCGCCTGGTACGATTGCTGCGGAGATTCGGCGCGGCTATCTGGTCCATGGTCGCGTGCTGCGTCACGCTGACGTTGCGGTCAGCCGCGCTTCCGCTTCGCCGGTCGATACGCCATAATTCATGATCTGCGTGCTTGGTTCCCGATTGCCCGTTTGCGGCGCTTGGTTTCTGGTTCGTGTTGGAGTTACATATGAGGACGATCATCGGGATCGATCTTGGTACAACCTTCTCTGCCGTGGCAGTGGTCCGCGACGGCACGCCGCAGATTGTGCCACACGGGGACGAGCGGATCATGCCGTCGATCGTCGGCGTCACGCTGGAAGGGAGCGTGCTGGTCGGCACGCCCGCGCACAATCAGTACGTGCTGTACCCCGAGCGGACAATCCGCTCGATCAAGCGCACCATGGGCCAGGACACCACGGTGCAGCTCGGCGACCGTGATCTTCGCCCGCAGGCGGTCTCCGGCATTATTCTGCGCGAGTTGAAGCGCAGCGCGGAAGCGCAGCTTGGGGCGCCGATCGAGCGTGCCGTCATCACTGTTCCGGCCTATTTCTCGGATGCGGCGCGCCAGGCCACGCGCGAGGCTGGTGAGATCGCGGGCTTTACCGTGGAGCGCATTATCAACGAGCCGACGGCGGCGGCGCTGGCGTACGGGCTGGATCGCAGTGATGAGCAGCAACTGGTGGCCGTCTACGACCTGGGCGGTGGCACGTTCGATGTGTCGATCATCGAACTGGATGCGGGTGTGGTCGAGGTGCGAGCAAGCCATGGCAACACGCAGCTTGGCGGTGACGATTTCGACCAGCGACTGGCCGATCATCTTGCTGAGCGGTGTATCGAGCAGCACGGCATCGATCCGCGAACGGATCGACGCGCATTGGCCCGGCTGATGCGTGCGGCGGAGGCCGCGAAGATCAGGCTTTCCAGCCAGCCCTTTGTGCAGATTCGCGAAGAATATTTGCTGACGGAGCAGGGCCGTCCGCTGCATCTTGACGTGGAAATATCACGGACTGAGTTCGAGGGATTGATCGCCGATTTGCTGATGGGCACACTGGACTCGCTGGACGCGGCACTTGAGGATGCGGGGGTCGAGGCGGGGGACCTGGACCGTATTCTATTTGTGGGGGGGAGCACACGTATCCCGCTGGTCTGGCAGATGGTCCACGACCATACCGGTGTTGAGCCTGAGACGGCGATCAATCCCGATGAGGCCGTGGCGCTCGGTGCGGGGGTGCAAGCGGCGATCATCGCGGGCGAGCCGCTGGACGCAATTCTGGTGGATGTCACGCCGCACTCGCTCGGCATCGAGGTGGCTGAGTGGGAGTTCGGCGATCTTGTGCCGGATCGGTACAACGTGATCATTCGGCGCAATGCAACGATCCCGACGACCCGCTCGGAGGTGTATTCCGCAATCAGCCCCGGTCAGACGGCAATCGCGATCAAGATCTACCAGGGCGAGCATCCGATCGCCTCGCACAACACGCTCCTGGGTGAGTTTCTGTTCGACAACCTGCGCCCCGAAGCTCCCGGCATACCGCCACGTATCACCGTGCAGTTCGACTTCGACATTGACGGCATACTGCAGGTATCGGCCATCGATCGGGGCAGCGGAAAACAGGCGCGTACCAGCGTCAAAGCCGACCATGCTCATCTAAGCCCTGCCGATATCGCGAGTGCCCGCGACGACCTGGACGCGCTGGAGTGGATCGATGGGGCGGAAGTGGAGGAGGTTGGGGCGGCCGAAGCGTCGGAGGCTAGTGCGACCGTGATGACTCCAGCCGCAGCGTTGCTGCTGCGGGCACGGCGGATTGTCGCCGAACGTCCGGATGATACTGCCGAATTGCAGGCGGTTATCGCCGCCGTCGAAGCCGCCGTGCTGGGTGGTGATCAGGAGGTGGCACAGGAGCGCACCGACGATCTGGCGGATATCCTGTATGATTTGGAGGAGTGAACCACCGCACGGTCTCAAGACCGGCGGTGTGCTGTGCTGCCTACGTTCTATATCCTGAAGGGTTCCGTTGGGCTGTGCTGAGGTCAGGTA
>JALYNE010000528.1 GCA_030773375.1 Pseudomonadota bacterium | reverse complement strand
CGTTGTCGGTAACCACGCGCGGGCTGGACCGCCTCGACATCTTCGTCGACGCGCATCCCCACGGCTCGGTCCCGCTCCGGAAGGGCTCCTCGGTTCTCGGCATGCCCAAGACCTGGAGCACCGCGGAACTCGTCGGTTACCAAAACGACGAGTTGCGCCAACGCCGCCGCTTGCACCGGACGTGAGCGTGGCTGTGGGAGCACGAGCGAGCGCGGTCAATTCCTCCTCTCGGTCGGTGGTCGGACCGGCGTCAACGGGGCGCCGGATGTGCCTGACGCGACAGCGAACCCAAGCGTTATCGCGCGCTCCGTCCGTGCCGTTCCCGGGCGCTCAGGCAATCCCGATCGTTCGCTATGACAGATCGCGCAAGCGGCCCGTCACCGCAAAAAGGAAGAATCATTTTGGTCGGGATCCGGCTCCTTGCAGACCGGCCTGATCACCGTCCAACACGGGGTTTGCAACCTCAGTGAGATAGGACTCCTCACGTTCAACGATAAGATCCTCACACTTGCGGAAGAACGACGGAAACGCTGTGGTGTGATCCGGGTCGGAAAAATCGCCCTGTAGCTCAACGAAGTCCCAACCGACGGCAAGGAGCCGTACATAAGACCTTCGATAAAGACGCCAGCGAGCTCCAAACCGGAACACTTGGTCAAATCCGGTGCTCAGGGCCGCAATAATGCTAACAACCAAAGTTGTCCAGCGCACCCATGTCGCCGGCGAAGTCTGCGCTGCATTGAATGCAGCGAGGCTCGGGACGACAAAGGCACTTCCGAGTCCGGCGTACCGGAGCCACGTAAACTTCGAGCGAAGGGACGTGCTGCTGATCGCGGCCTTTAGCACGTCCTCGTTGAACCGGTGTGAAATCCAGGCGTGCTGTTTTTCAGATAAGGGAAGCTTCGCCAACTCAGCACGTAACGCTCGAGCACCCTCCGTTGCCTTTTGAGACCGCTTGCGCATCTTAGCCAGCACCCCGACTGTTGGTGCCAAGAGCACTAGGGCGGCGGCAAGAGTCGTGAGGCCACAGGCGGTCCAGAATACTCGCGACGAGGCAAGGCTGCCCACCCGCCTGAGACTATCCACTGAACAGTTGTGTGGTTTCGATGGTGAGGCCTTCAACGCCCTATCCGCCCCGTTCGAGATTCCGCCGGACCGCACCTCGGCGGCCCAGTTTAGGGCTCGCAGGCTTGACACTCAGTCCTCCCCATCTTGGGAGGCGTGTGCCTGAAATCGGCAGTGACCGCGCTCGGCGGCTTCGAGCCGCGTCGGCTTCGGTGCTCCAGCGGCTCCCGGTAGTGCGGGCCCGTTACCGAGCGCAGCGGACGTGCCGTAGTCGGGCGAACGTGGTGGGACCAGCCAAAAGGTGATCGAGCCCCGACGGCGCCAAAGCAAACACGGCCCCAGGTGCTCAAACCAGTCCCGTGCGGTCCGGGCCGGCCGGACCTCCTAGAAACCCGCCACGTAGCGCATCTCATTTTGAGATTCGCGCACATGATCTAGCTGCGTTAATAGCCCATCGCAGATGAGTCCGAAGGCGTGCTTGAATCGCTCGTGCATGGCAACGACATCGACATGCGCTTGGAGCTCATTCGGCATGCGACGGCCGGGTCGTGGAGCGGGCACGAAAGTTCCGTCCTTGCCTCTGACCGTGCTGTACCTAAAAGTGTCACCTCTGGGGTCGAGTTCATGAAGGCCCTTTAGCACCGCGTGGGTATCCTCCGGAAGCCCCTCAACGTCAAGCCGAGTCAGCCACTCGTCCAAGCGGCCGGCGAGCGCATGAAGACTATGGCCTGCGCCCTTCGGGCTCGCTAGCCGGGCGTCGAGCGCTGCTCGCTCTAGACGAGGGTCAGAGTCGCCAGCGCAGCGGAGACATGTCGCCGTTGCCTGGATTGCTGCCTTGAGGATCAGTTCTAGAGCGTGACGGTTGTTATACACAATCGGAACGAAAAGGAAGATCGTTGGCGCCGTGCTCCTGCCAGTGCTCCACTGCGATCTCCGCCATCTCGGCGAACCCCATCGCTATTGCGACGTCGTCCTCATTCTCCACTACAGCATTCCTGTGCCAGTCGCTCGCAGGACCAGCGGGCCTAAACAGTCCACCCTCCAGCACTACAGGTTGCCACGCGAAGACCGCTGGCACACGAACATTTCTGCGCGAACCGACGCTCCGGTTGTTGGCGGCAACGCTGATCGAGGAAGAGTCGGCACCGGTGGCTGAGCACCAGTTGGCAACTCCCGGTGAGGATGGTCACGACGCGGAGTCCGAAGCGTCGTCGACGTCGATGCGCACGAAGGTGGC
>JALYNE010000527.1 GCA_030773375.1 Pseudomonadota bacterium | reverse complement strand
CCGGCTCATGGGTGGGGAGGTCTGCGTCGAAAGCACGCGCGACAAAGGCTCGACCTTCACGATCCTGCTTCCTCGCGAGCTGGGGCGCGCTGCCAGTCCAGAAATCCCGCTGAATCCAGAACCGGTCCTGGAGCGCCGCTACAGCGGAAAGCTCGCCCTCGTGATCGATGACGATGACACCGCGCTCAGCCTGATGCGGCGGCGGCTCTCGCAGCTCGGTTACGAAGTGATCACGGCGCAGAATGGCGATTCTGGCCTGGCATTGGCGAGATCTGAAAGCCCTGACCTCATCCTTCTCGACATCTTCATGCCCGACATGAGCGGATACGACGTTCTCGCCGAAATTCGGGCAGACGACACGATAAAGGGAACGCCGGTGATCGTCACCACCGTCGATGACGACCGAGTGCGCGCCCTTCAATTGGGCGCCACCGAATATCTTGCGAAGCCCGTCCCGCACGAGGAGCTCCGAAAGGTGCTGACGATCTATCAGGAGCAAATTGACGGCGAAATCCTGATCATCGACGACGATCGCGATTCCAGCGAGCTGATCGTGAGAACGGCCGGGCAGGTGGGCCTCAAGTCCCGCTGCGCTTATGACGGCCTCGAGGGCATGCGCATGATCCGGGAGAAAATCCCCTCCGCCATTGTTCTCGATTTGACGCTTCCCGGGATGGATGGATTTCAGATCCTGAAAGCACTGGAGGGCGACGAAGCACTGGCAGCGGTACCGGTCGTGATCGTCTCGGGGCGTCCCATCACGGTCCCGGAGCACGGCGCGATCCGGCGGGCAGGCTGCACCTTCTTCACAAAGGGCGATTGCTCGCCGCGCCAGATTGCGCACACCCTAAAATTGGCGATTGCAGCATGAACGCGTTCACCAGATCGAGCCAGGCGGCGCTCACCGGAAGAATATTGATCGTCGACGATGTCGAGGACAACCGCCTCATTCTTGAGCGGCAGCTGAAGCGCAGCGGGTTCGAGACAGTGATGTGCGAGGACGGCGTGGCGGCTCTGGCAGAAATTTCGGCAACGCCGCCGGACCTGGTCCTCTTGGACTGGATGATGCCCAAGCTGTCTGGCCTCGACACGCTGAAGGCCATCCGGGAGCATTCGGATGCCAACAAACTCCCCGTCATCATGTGCACGGCGCGGGATGAGGAGAGCTCCATCGGCCTGGCAATGGATGCTGGTGCCAACGATTATGTGCAAAAGCCCATTCGCATGCCCGTTCTCCTGGCGCGCATTTCGGCACAGCTGATCCGCAAGGCGGCCGTCGACGCGCTCGACGCGGTGAACCTCGATCTTGAAAACACGCTGGCGCAGCGCACGAAAGCGTTTTTTGAGCGGCAGCGGGAGCAGCCGGAACAGCGGTCATCATGAGCGCCTGGCCTCCCCTCCTCGAGCTCCTGCTGGAGAGTTCCGGAGGAAAGTTCGGTTCCTCCGCCGTCTGCCTGATGGCGGCGGCGATGCTGGCCCGCCAAGCGGCGCAACGCGGGTCGATCGACCACCGGATCGCCGACATGGCAGAGCGCGAGGCAGAGCTCAGTCGCTCCGCAGTGACGGACTCGGTCACGGGCCTTAACAACCGGATGGCATTCAGCCGCGAACTGGAGAAGGTCGTAGAGGACGCCGCCGGGTCTGAGATTGCGGTGCTGTTCCTTGATCTCGACAAGTTCAAGGAAGTGAATGATACGCTCGGGCACAAGGTCGGCGACGGCCTGCTGCGGGGGGTCGCTGCACGTTTGCGCGATCTCATGCCCGAAGGCTCCACGGTCGCGCGCATCGGAGGGGACGAGTTCGCCGCGATCGTGAGAACCGAGCGGTCGAGGCCGCTCGACGATCTGGCGATCGCCATCGTCGAAGCGATCTACGAGCCGTTCATGATCGATGGCCATCTCGTCCATGTCGGTGCTTCCGTGGGTGTGGCGAAGGGCATAACGCCCACCTCGTCCGCCGAAGATCTGCTGCGGCAGGCCGACATCGCCATGTACGATGCCAAGTTCAGCAAGACCGATTCCTTCCGGATTTTCGATGATCGGATGAGCAAGATGGTCGCGCTCCGCTCCAGCATGCGGGCGGAGCTGGAAAGCGCGATCAAGAATGACGAGCTGGTGCTGAAATTCCAGCCGCTGATCGAGTCGCAATCCGGTGCGCTTGCCAGCGCGGAAGCGCTTCTGCGTTGGCCGAATTCTTCGCAGGGCGAAATTTCGCCGGCCGATCTGATCCCACTGGCCGAGGAAAGCGGCCAGATCGTTGCGCTGGGAAACTGGGTGCTGGACAAGGCGCTCGAGGCGATAC
>JALYNE010000526.1 GCA_030773375.1 Pseudomonadota bacterium | reverse complement strand
TCGTGCCGCTCCTCGAGCAGAAGGTAGTAGTTGATCGCGTAATACAATGCCGACCAGGCGATCAGCAGTGAGAAGGTGAGCAGGATCGCGCTCAGAAACTCGATCCCCTCTGGCCGGCTGCCCGGTTGCAGAAAGGTGGCGTGGCTCCACGTCTGGATCGCCGAGAAGCTCGCCGCTGCGATCAGCACGATCAGGATCGAAACCACCCAGGTGACGATCGGCTTCGCGCGGATGAGCCGGCGATAAGCCGCGGCCATCAGGAGAGTGATGGAATAGCCGGTGCCGGTGAGGAGCGCGGTGTGGAGCACGAAGCTCCACCCCATATTGTTGGCGATGCCGGACAGCGTGTGGAGAATGAAGTACCCCGCCCAACCCGCCGACTGCAGGATCCAGAACGCCCTGTTCTTGTCCTCGAAGAAGGGCTGTTGCTGAAGCCGGAAGGGCTTCCTTCGGTCACCCGCCTGAAGCATGGCGGGAGCCGCGAGAGAGATCGGATCAGTTGCCACCGGCCTGTTTCTTAGCGGGCAAAACCAGCATCGACCAGTCACCCGCGTCAGAGACGTGTCGCGCCACTGCCGCCCGTACTTCTTCGGCAGTCATGGTCTTGTAATCGGAGACGAAGCTCCGCGTGCGCTCGATCAGCTCGGGTTTGCGGCTCCAATTCTCCATCTCGGACAGCCAGTAGGCGTTGGTCTTGAGCCGCCGCTCGATCCCGCTCAGCACCGGGTTCTGCGCGCGCTCGAACTCGTCCGCGGGGGCGGGCTTGGCTGCGAGGTCGGCGACGATCTCGCGGGCGATGCGGAAGAAGGTGTCGGTGCTGGCTGGCCTCAGCTCGGAGGCCGCGTAGAAGATGCCCCAGTTGGGAAGCTCATCGGAGACGCTGGAGCCTGCGCTTGGCGAATAACTCGCACCTTCCTCCTCCCGCAGCCGCTCGAAGAGGCGCACCTGGAACATGTTGGCGGCGAGGGCCAGCGCTCTGCGCTCCCGGATCCGCCCGGTTCCGCCGAAGCTGGTCCAGCCGATCATGGCATAGGCCTGATCGCTGTCGCCGTTGTGGGTGAAGAGTTTGGGCGTGGTGCTCGGCTGCGGCGGCGCGACGTCGTGCGCGCCCTTGGCCACAAGTGCCGGCGCGCGGGGAGGGAGTGCGCCGATCGTCTTCTCGGCTGCTGCAATTGCCGTTTCGAGGTCGACATCGCCGACGATGATCGCCTCGAGCGGGCCCGAGCTGAGAAGCGGCGCGAAGAACTGGCGGGCGGCATCGAGCGTCGCGGTCGCGATCTCCTCTTTCTCGATCGCCGCCCAGCGCTCGTCGCCGCGCCTCGAAAAGCCGGCAAATTCGCGTGCCGCGCGGGCGGAAGCGGAGGCATAGCTCAGCTCGTAGCTCTGGAGCGCACCTGCCTTGAACCGGGCGAAGAGTTGAGCGTCCCAGCGGGGATAAGCGAGCTTGGTGGCAAGAAGGCGCAGCTGATCTGGAAGATCCGTCCCGTTGGTGGCGCCGCGCAGTTCGAAGGCATCCTCCCCGACGCCGAAGCTGAGGCTCATGCGCCGCCCCGTCAGCAGCCGCTCAACTCCGTCCAGGTCGAGGTCCGCGAGCCCGGACGGCCCGACGAGGCCGCCAAGCCAGGCGAGCGAGGGTTGGGTAGGGGAAAGGCCGGTGAGGCCCTCGCCAAAGCGCAGCTGCACCTGGACAGAACCCTTTTCAAAATCGGTCTGCTTGAACAGGAGGGTCGCCCCATTGGCAAAGCGCACGATCGTGACGCCGAGATCGGCGACGTGCTGGCGCGAGACGGCCTTGCCAGGCGGGCCGAGCGGCGGGAGATTGTCGAAACTCACTTCGCGCTCCGCCTGCCGAACGGCGGGTGCGGCTTTCTCGGCTGCCGCGAGTGCACTGCTCACGTCTTGTGCCCGGAGGGGCTCGGGGCTGAGCAGGACGAGGCGAGGACCGGCGCCGGAGAACAGTTCCTTCATGGCCGAATGGACGGCATGGGGCGTCAGCTGGGGTGCGAATTCTTCGATCAGCGCAAGCGCGGTTGCCGCCGAAGCAACGATGCTGTCGCCGTCGATTGCGGAGACGATCTGCTGGGCGCGCTGGGGCGAGCGCACGGTCGTCTCGCCCTCGACACCGGATTGGGCGGACGTCCGCAAGTTCTGCAGTTCGCGCCGGATCTCCGCTGGCCCCGGCGGCGCACGCAACGCATCCGCGATGATCGAGAAGCCTTCGGCCAGCGCTTCCCTCCATCTGCCTTCGCGCGCCGTGACGGAGAATTGCGTCGTGTCGGCGACGTTGGCGGAGCGGGATTCGC
>JALYNE010000525.1 GCA_030773375.1 Pseudomonadota bacterium | reverse complement strand
AGTCCCACAAGCCAGGCATCCAGTCCCTCGTGCAGCACCTCGCTAGCCTGCTGCGGTTTCAGCGTATGCCCGAACATCCGCTCGATCATCGTGGGTGGAATGCGCTGTGGTTGTGTCGCGGCGAGCAACCGCTGACCGGAGCGGAGTGCTTCGTCCAGTCCGTCCAGCGCTGGGATTATCGCCTGTACAACATCCAGTCGGGCAGCGGATTGCGCGGCACGAGACTGTTCGCGCAGTGCGCTCAGCTCGGCCTCTCGGCGCAGATCGGCAGTGCGTAAGGCTTCAAACGCCGCGTTGAGCTGCTGCATCTGTGTTTCGATCAGCGTGTTGGCCTTGAATTGTTCGCGCCCGACCCGGCTGACCTGCTTTTCCAGCCCGCCCAATGCGGTTTGCACATCCGCATCCAGAGAGCCAACGGCATCTCGCTCCGAAAGGCGCTCATTGAGCGCGGCCAGGCGCTGCTCGAGCGCCGCAACCTGCCCGTGGATCGATGGAGCAGCACCATCATCGGACTGTACGGGCAGTGCCTCGGGCCGGAAATCGACGGATAGGTCGCTGCGGAGCCACCGCCACATGCAGCGCAGGAAGGTAGCTGCGGTCGGCCGATCCGAATGAGCACTCACAGCTTCACCTGACGATCATCTTGACGCCAGTCGGTGCGCTCGAGGTCGGTGAGCGCGCGGGCGGCATCGATGATATCTTCGCGGTGAAGCGAAAGATCGAACTGTGGCGCGCGGCGTTTCCGCGCCGGTGCGGGCCATTCCACCAGCAGTAACATATCTGTCTCAACCCGACGCTCCGGATCGCGGAGCCGCTCGTACGCTGCCCGGATGCGTTTGAACATCTCCGGCTCACGCTCGGGCGGGTGGGCACGCACGTGCGTGAAATATGCCTGCTTAATCTCAGCCGCCGTCGCCGTGCGTGCAAGGCCAAGGACGGCGTATGGATCGGTATAGAGCTGGGACACTAAGGATCACCTCCGGATGACGACCGCAATGACGACGCAGATCGTCTGCCATCACAGAAAGAAATCATCAACGTCAAGATCATCATCCAGCAGCGGCCCCATCTGCAGCGCAAGGCCGAAGAACGGGCTCTCGATCTGCTGGCGCATACGCGCGATCTCGGTGGCAAACTCGGCGTCCCCCTGCTGACGTGCCAGGCGTTCGCCGCGCATGAGTGTCTTCTTTGCCTCGCGCTTCTGCTCGCTCATCGCCTGCAGGAGTCCAAGCAGCATGAATCCATGCGGATCGTCGGGCAGCATCTGAACGCCTGCTTCGGCATATTTCAACGCCAGGTCGGTCCGTACACGTATCAACGCACTGGCGATAGCCAGGCACAGCCGGCCATCATCGGGCCGCAGCGCCACCGCTTGATCGAGCAACTCCTGGGCAAAGTCGGTCCATGGACCGGCGGTGGGCTTGCGTCGTTGCGGAGGCGCGAACGGGTTGACGAAGCCGGGTGCCGCATCTCGGCTCAGCAACTGGACGCCGAGGCTGATGTAGAACTCAGGCGTGAGCGTCAGCGCCGACTCAGCCCGTTCCAGGACTGCGCGCGCTTCGGGGAGCTTGTCGGCCACTGCCCAGCAGTCGATCACCTGTAGATATGCCTCGGGCTGATCGGCTGCCAGCTCCAGCGTACGATCAAGCAGTTCACGCGCCGGCTTCGTCTTGCGCTGGTCAAGCGCGACCCGGGCAAGGTTGAGTGGGAACTGGTAGTCGTTGGGAGCGAGTTGCTGGCCTTCCGTGAAGGCTGCCGCCGCCTGCTGAAGTCGACCAAAGCCATGTTGCTCCTGTCCCCGCAGCAGCAGCAGCCGTGCAAGCTGTCGGCGTACATCTTCGCGCTGTGGATGCTGTGCTAGGACGGCGCGCAGGATCTCCTCAGCGGCGAACCATTCGCCTCGCGCGGCGTGCAGCGCCCCAAGACGCATCCGGGCCTCGACGTGCTGCGGGTCAACCTGCAGCATGCGCTGTAACTCGTTGATGGCTGCCTGCTCCTGCTCGTTCGCCACCAGCGCATCGACCAGTTGCAGCCGCAAATCCAGGTCGGCAGGATCGGCCTTGACCGCTTGCCGAAAGACAACCACAGCTTCGTCCGGTTGTCCAGCCCGCTTGTAGCATTCGATCACCCGCTTGCGGACCCAGGCCCACTGCTCAGGGCTTGGGGTGCGAGCGTCGGCGGTATCACCATCATCAGCCATCTTACGCGGCTTCGTGCGCAACATCGCACGCCACGCCTCGGCGGCATCGGTCCAGCGCTCCTGCGCTTCATAGGCCAGTGCGAGATTGTGATGGAGTGGGCGGGGCGAGCT
>JALYNE010000524.1:187-2311 GCA_030773375.1 Pseudomonadota bacterium | reverse complement strand
CAACATGCTGCTCGACCCCCAATCCCCGCTGTATCTGCTCGACCAGCCCGATTTTTTTGCGAGCCACCTGGAGATTGTGGCCTGGGGCATGAAATAACATGACAGCACCGCTGATTGGTGCCACAACAGTAAGCTATGCTGTTTGCTCGCGCAGGCGGATCAGTCAGCAGCGTACGACGACCGTTTCGGCAAATAATCGCGCCCGGTTCCCACGCTGGGAGGTCGAGCGCTCCGATGTCCAGCTTGCGGCGGACGGCTGGATATTGATCGAAAAGCACCTGAATGCGACAGTCGAGGATGAATCCGTCCACCTGATCGGAGCGCACGCGGCCACCAATATCATCCGCCGCTTCGAGCACGGTTACGTCAATGTTTTGCTTATGGAGCTGTCGCGTGCAGACCAGCCCGGCCAGTTCACCGCCGACGATCAGTACGGTCATAGCCTCCAACGTCCTTTACAAGCCCAGCGCACTACGTGCGTGATCTCCGAACGCTCCGCCGTAACAGCCAACCAGCGACGAACACCGTTAGTGCAATCCCGATAAACGCGAGATCATACGGCAGCGTATTGGCCACGCCTTCACGTACCTGGTGGAGGCCCAGTAGTTTATGCTGAATTGTACCGTCAAACAGATTGAAGCCACCCAGGCCGAGCAGTATGCCACTGGCCGGTAAGCGGCTATCACCAGGCATTCGGGCTGCGTGGCGACGACGCCACAACAACAGTGCGCCGAGCGCTAAACAAGCCGACGAGAAGAGATGAAACAAGCCGTCGCTGATGATGCGGCCGCTTTCCGTCGTGTGAACATAATAGTTGTGCCACTGTAACAGCTGATGCAGGATCACTTCGTCAAGCGTACCCGCGATCCCAATCCCCAGGATCACGCCGAGCGTTACCGGCGAGGCTGACGCTTCCCTCGCTCCAGTCCGAGCTATTCTTTCCCCGCTTGTTAGCCGCTCCGGTTGAGCCATCCCCTTCTCCCCTGTCGCCCAGTCCAGCTCCGCAGTTGGGTAGTGGCAACCTAGTGCATGGTAGGTATCGCTCTGCATCAAGCCGCGCACTGCCGGTTTCCCAACCGCATAGCATGAGCAGCGCCACAGCTTGAATCCCGGTGACTGCCTCCTGCGCCGCTAGCGTTGTTCGAGCGGGATGTAGCGTCGATCTTTCACGCCCGTGTAGACCGACTGAGGACGGTAGATACGGTTGTTGCGCAGCTGCTCGAAGCAGTGGGCCGTCCAGCCTGCAACGCGTCCAATGGCAAAGGTCGGCGTAAAGACGTCGGTTGATAAGCCCAGGCCATGCAACAGCAGTGCGGTGTAGAATTCGACATTGGTCTGGAGCTTGCGGCCCGGCTTGAACTCGGCCAGCAGCGCTACCGCCGTCTGTTCGACCTGACGCGTCAGCTCATACAGCCGCATATCGCCATCAGCCCGATACATGCGCTCAGCGGCAACCGAGAGCACTTCCGCGCGCGGATCGCGCACCTTGTAAACGCGATGGCCAAAACCCATCAGCCGTTCGCCGCGCTCCAGCTTGGCGCGCATGTACGGCTCTGCTTTTTCTGGCTCGCCGATCTCAAAGACCATGTCGAGGGCGGGCCCGGGCGCGCCGCCATGCAGTGGTCCTTTCAGCGCCCCGACCGCGCCCACAATCGCCGAGATCATGTCGGATTGGGTGGAAATGATGACGCGTGCCGTAAAGGTCGAGGCGTTGAGGCCATGGTCCGAGACGGTGTTAAGATAGGTTTCGAGGCCGCGGGCACGCTCAGGGTTGGGCTCCTGGCCGGACAACATATACAGATAGTTTGCGGCATGGTCCAGATCCGCGCGCGGCCCAATCGGCTCTTCGCCGCCAAGTAATCGTCGGTAGGCTGCCACAATCGTGGGAAAGCTTGCTACCAGCCGGACGGCATCACGCTGCGCAGCGTCGCTCGCCGCCCCGTCGGTAGTTTGGAGGCTCAAGGTGCTGGCGCCCATCCGTAGCGCATCCATATCGGCGAACTTGCTGCGTGCCGCCGCGCGGAGCAGTTCCAGCGTGGCCTGTGGTAGCTCGCGCTGGGCTGCCAGCTCTTGCTTCAGGCTCGTTAGCTGCTCGGCGTTCGGCAGTGCATCGTGCCAAAGCAA
>JALYNE010000524.1:0-177 GCA_030773375.1 Pseudomonadota bacterium | reverse complement strand
GAAAGCTTGCTACCAGCCGGACGGCATCACGCTGCGCAGCGTCGCTCGCTGCCCCGTCGGTAGTTTGGAGGCTCAAGGTGCTGGCGCCCATCCGTAGCGCATCCATATCGGCGAACTTGCTGCGTGCCGCCGCGCGGAGCAGTTCCAGCGTGGCCTGTGGTAGCTCGCGCTGGGCTG
>JALYNE010000523.1 GCA_030773375.1 Pseudomonadota bacterium | reverse complement strand
CCGGGCTGAGCGGGCCCATCGAAGTGCCTTCGCCCATCACTTCCAGCGTCACGCCCTGCCGGATGTCGCTTTGCCCGCGGCCGTCGCGGATCAGCGACTCGTTGGCCCAGCTCAGCATGTTGATGAACCCGGGCGCCACCGCGAGCCCGCGCGCATCTACGGCCGTCTTCGCCGCTCCGTCCAGCCGCGGGCCGACGAATGCGATCCGGCCGCCGCGTATGCCGACATCGCCTCGATAGCCCGGGCCGCCGCTGCCGTCGTAGATCGTCCCGCCGCGGATCACGACGTCGTAAGCGGGAGGAGCGGGCGTCGTCGCGCAGCCGGCCAGAAGCAGGCCAAGCACCAGAGCGGCGGAGCGGAACGGGCGGCGCATGTCGGATCCTCCAAGGGCGGCAGCGGCAAGCCTAGAGCATCGAGCCGAAAAGTGGGAACCGGTTTTCGGCAGACATCGATGCGGCAACCAAGGATCAAAGCATCGAGCCGAAAAGTGGGAACCGGTTTTCGGCAGAAATCGATGCGGCAACCAAGGATCAGAGCATCGAGCCGAAAAGTGGGAACCGGTTTTCGGCAGAAATCGATGCGGCAACCAAGGATCAGAGCATCGAGCCGAAAAGTGGGAACCGGTTTTCGCTTTCGAGGCAGCCGCTCCCGGATCCATGCCTCGGCTGCGGTGCCGCGAGGCTGCTCCACATTCCGTCCCTCGGGCGAGGGGACGCTATTTTCCTTCGCCGGCCTTTATGAAGGCGTTTGCCCGCATCATCAGCGCAGCGGGCAAGGCTTGCTCGGAGAGGCCCGACAAAGCTCCGAGCAGTACGGCCGTAGCGCCCGAGTGGAGAACGTTCGACGCTTGGAAGGATCCGATCCGCACGTCCGCGAAGCCGGTCGTGAAGATAAGCACCAGGATGGTCGTCAGCACCGCGGTGAATATGAGGCGCAACGGAGGCTCCGTTTGGTCCTCCTCCAGTGCGGCAAGATCGAAGAAGCCGAGGACCATCTTACGGCTTGCAAACGACGCCCAAGCCCCCGCCATGCAGCCCGACAGAACGAGGAAAAGATGGCGGTAGTGGTATATTTCCCGCGATGGCAGATCAGGCCATCGGTCCAGTATCAGGTAGAGCAGGGTGGTCGGGATTGCGAAGCCTAAAGCGTATAGGCCCAGCGTTTTCATGTAGCCGTTCTTGATTCTGCCGGCCTCGCGACTGACCACCTCCCACTGGAGTGAATCGAGGGCGGCGTTCGCTTCGCTCACCTTGGGCTTCTCGCCCTGGAGACCGAGCTGGGCCAGGCTCACCAGTTTGGCGAAGGCTTCGTTGAGCTGCCTCTTGCGGCCGCCTCGTCCATAGATCAGCTTGAGCGCGCCTAGCGTATTGTCCACCCCGTTGCGCAGTTCCAGCAGCTCGGGTGGAGCTCCCTCTCGCGCCGTTCTCAAGAACGAAATATCGGGGAGACCGTCCTTCCCCCTCACGGCGGCTACTTTCCAGAAGCCGTCGGCATTGTTGGCGCTGCTGTGTCGAGCTGTGATGGCCGCAAGGGTCATGTCCGGCGTGGCCGTTATCGGCGCCGCTTCGGGTTCGCTTTTTCCTGTTCTGCGGAGTCGTATCATTGGCTACGCTTTCGCCTCCACTGGAGGTGGATTGTTGGAGCGGCGCGGGTTCGAGAATGACTCCTGCCCGACAGCTTGTCACTCGGTTTCTTCTCCGTTTTCGCTGGTGATTTCTCCTGCGGCGGCAGGTGCCGCACGTGCCGGCGCCGCAGACCGCTTTCGCATCTTGCCTTCTTGGGCCGGAGCACCCACTTCGCCCGCCTGCGCGGCCGAACATCCAGCGCCTTGCACCCATAGAACAAATCTGGAACAAACGCCCTCATGCTGACTCACCTATCCGTCCGCGGCGCGCGCGAGCACAATCTGAAGGGTGTCGACGTCGACATTCCGCGCGAAACGCTGACGGTGATCACCGGCCTTTCAGGGTCGGGCAAGTCGAGCCTCGCCTTCGATACCATTTATGCCGAAGGGCAGCGCCGCTACGTCGAGTCGTTGAGCGCTTATGCGCGCCAGTTCCTCGAAATGATGCAGAAGCCGGACGTCGATCATATCGAGGGTCTGTCGCCGGCGATCTCGATCGAGCAGAAGACGACCAGCCGGAACCCGCGCTCGACGGTGGCGACCGTGACCGAAATCTACGATTATATGCGCCTCCTCTGGGCGCGTGTCGGCATCCCCTACAGCCCCGTCACCGGCGAGCCGATCGCTGCGCAGACCGTCAGCCAGATGGTCGACCGGGTGATGGCGCTCCCCGAAGGCACGCGGCTTTACCTGCTCGCGCC
>JALYNE010000522.1 GCA_030773375.1 Pseudomonadota bacterium | reverse complement strand
GTGTCGAGGATCTGCGCAATGGGTGCGGGGGGCGTCATGTAGCGCGCCGGTTCGCCGGAATTTTGCGCAGCGGCAGGCGCGGCGAAAGCGAGAGCCAGAGCGGCAGCCAGTGCGCAAAGCGATTGTATGTTCACGAATTCATATCCCCAACATGGCCTCCGCCCGTGCGATAGACGGCTCCGCTTATAATGAATGTTCGCGCTCCTGCCAGCACGAGCTGCCTTCCCTCCCTGGCCTTTTGTTGACGCCGCTCCCGTGCAATAGCTCTGCCGCTCCAGCACCCGGAAACCAGCAGTCCATGAACTTCCGCCTCACTTCCCTCGCACTAACGGCCGCCGCGATCGCTCTGTCCGCTCCGATTGCAGCGCAGACGCCCCAGGCGGACAAGCCGGCCGAAAAAGAAGCCGCAAAGCCGGCCCGCGAGCCAAACGTATCGGTGACGCGGCACAGCGGCATGTTTGGCGGGCAGCGGGTTGCCTATACGGCGACCGCCGGCGAGACATTCCTCAGGGCCGAGGACGGCACCCCGCGCGCGGCGATCTTCTCGATTTCCTACGTGAAGGAGCCGCGGGACCCGAATCGGCCGATCACTTTCCTGTTCAATGGCGGTCCAGGATCGGGTTCGCTGTGGCTGCACATGGGTGCCTTTGGCCCGAAGAGAGTGGCGATACCGTCTGACGCGCGCGACGACGGCGCGCCGCCTTATCCGCTTCTCGACAATCCCGATTCGCTGCTCGACGTCACCGACCTCGTTTTCATCGATCCAGTTGGAACGGGCTTCAGCCATGCGCTCGGAAAGACCGAAGCCAAGGAGTTTTACGGGGTCACCAAGGACGCGGAGTCGATCGCGCAGTTCATCCGCCTTTGGCTCAACAACAATGGACGCTGGAATTCACCGAAATATCTTGGCGGCGAGAGCTACGGCACGACCCGCTCGGCCGCCGTGCTGAACCAGCTGGAGGGGACCTACAACGACGTTGCCCTGAACGGCGTGATCCTCATCTCGACGGTTCTCGATTTCGGGGCTGGGGCGGACACACCCGGCAACGAGATGACGCACATCCTGAATCTGCCATCGATGGCCGCGACGGCACTCTACCACGGCAAGGCCCAGGGCGCGTCGACGGAAGCCTTCGTCGAGGAAGCGCGGCGCTTTGCCACCGGCGCCTATGCGGCGGCCTTGCTCAAGGGGAGCAGGCTCGGTGCGGAGGAACGTGCGGCGGTCCGGCGCGAGCTCGCGCGTTTCACGGGCCTTTCCGAGGCTTATCTCGAACAGGCCGATCTCCGGGTCGCGCCGGCGCGCTTCTACAAGGAACTGCTTCGTGACCGTGGCCTCACCATCGGCCGCCTCGACAGCCGATATACGGGCCGGGATTATGACAATGCCGGCGAGACGCCGGACAATGACCCGAGCTTCTACGGCATCGATGCGGGCTACACGGCGGCGATCAACACGCAGCTGCGGGACAACCTCAAGTTCAAGACCGACCGGAGCTATGTCACGATCGGCAGCCTCGGCAGCCAATGGGATTGGCGGCTTGGTGGCGGCCGCGACAATGACGTGTACGTCAACGTGGCACCGTATATCGGCCGCGGGCTGCGTGAGAATAGCGGCCTCAGGGTCTTTGTCGGCCAGGGCTATTACGATTTTGCAACGCCGTTTTTCGCGGCCGAATATGCGCTCACCCGAACCGGGATCCCCAGCGATCGGATCGAATATCAATATTATGGATCGGGGCACATGATGTACGTCCGCGACGAGGATCGGGCGAAGCTCAGCCGCGACATCCGCAACTTTATCCGGCGGCGCTGAAAGGTGCAGCCTCTGGTCACGGCGGAATGGTTGGCGGGCGAGCTCGGCGCGCCTGATCTGAAGGTGATCGACGCGACGATCTTCCTGCCTGGGTCGGGGCGCAACGCGCGTGCGGAATATGAGGCGGAGCACATTCCCGCCGCCGTTTTCATGGACTTGGACGAGATCGTCGACAGCGAAAATCCCGCGCCGCACATGCTGCCGCCGGCGCACAAATTCGCCAGCCGGATGCAGTCGCTGGGGCTTGGCGACGGAAATCGCTTCGTCGTCTACGACAACTCGCCGCTGCACAGCGCCGCGCGCGCCTGGTGGATGCTGAAAATCTTCGGCGCGCATTATGTGGCGATCCTCGACGGCGGGTTCGGGAAGTGGAAAGCCGAAGGGCGCCCCACCGAGAGCGGCAGGACGCAGGTTCGTCATGGCCACTTCACGCCGATGCTCGACGCCGACGCGGTAGCCGACAAAGCCTTCGTCAGGAGCCTGATCGGTGTCGGCTCGCACGAGCTGGTCGACG
>JALYNE010000521.1 GCA_030773375.1 Pseudomonadota bacterium | reverse complement strand
CTTGATCGCCTCGGCCGCCTCAACCGTTACTCGGTCTTCGGTCTGGTCGCGGTTCTCCATGCCGAGATCGAAATAAAGAAGGTCGACGTCGAGATAGGGCAGGATCAGCCGCTCGCGAATCCACTGCCAGATGATCCGCGTCATCTCATCGCCGTCCAGCTCGACGATCGGGTTCTTCACTTTGATCTTGGCCATGAGGCGGGCGCTTTCCTTGGCTGTCATGTTGTTTGGCGGGCCTGTAGGCGGAGGAGAGGCGTGGATCAACCGGCGGGGCTTGCAGTTGTCTCATCTGGCGGCGCGGCGTAAAGGCTGCCCCATGACATCGCTCGAAAAGCCGGACATCGTCACCACCAACGTTCGCTGGCGCTGGCCCTCGGTGCATCCCGAAGGACGCAAGTTCGTCGTTATCTCGGGGGTGATTGCGCTCGCTTTCCTGCTCTTCATCTGGGACGAACTCGGGTTTGCGCTGGTCGGCCTCACCATCTGGGTGGCCGCCTTTTTTCGCGATCCGATCCGAACGACACCCAAGAGCGAAGGCCTCATCATCGCACCCGCCGACGGGCTCGTCACGATGATAACCAACGTGTCCCCGCCACGGGAACTCCAGGGGGAGGATGGGCTCGGGGCGGATCCCGTCACCCGCGTCTCCATCTTCATGAGCGTGTTCGACGTTCACATCAACCGGACGCCCATCGCCGGACAGGTCAAACGCGTCGTCTACATCGCGGGCAAGTTCCTCAATGCGGATCTCGACAAGGCAAGCGAGGACAATGAGCGGCAGCACTTCCTGGTGGAGGGACGAGACGGCGTTCGAGTCGGCTTCACCCAGATTGCGGGGCTCGTCGCGCGGCGCATCATGACCTGGACCAAGCCAGGCGATCTCGTAGGAACGGGCCAGCGCGTCGGCCTGATCCGCTTCGGCAGCCGTGTCGATGTCTACCTTCCGGCCGGAACAACGCCGCAGGTTCTTCTCGGCCAGCGCACCATCGCGGGGGAGACAGTGGTGGCTCGCGTCGGGGATGCACAGCTTCTCGAAGGCATCAGTCAGTGAAGCAGCCGGTCCGGCCGCCCAGGGGCATTCCGCTCCGGTCCGTCGTTCCCAACGCCATCACCGTGCTTGCGCTCTGCTTCGGGCTTTCCGGAGTCCGGTTCGCGATCGCGCAGGACTGGGAAAAAGCAGTCTTGATGATCCTCGTCGCAGCCGTCCTCGATGCCATGGACGGTCGCATCGCGAGGATGCTGAATGGACAAAGCCGCTTCGGGGCCGAACTCGATTCGCTTTCGGACGTGATCGCCTTCGGCGTGTCGCCCGCGATCATTCTTTATCTCTGGTCACTCCAATATCTTCCGAAATTCGGATGGATATTCGCGCTCGCGCACGCTGTTTGCGCGGCGCTGCGCCTCGCGCGCTTCAACGCCAATATCGACGTAGAGGACCAGCCTCACAAATCGGCGGGATTCCTCACGGGCGTTCCCGCACCGGCGGCCGCCGGACTCACCTTCCTGCCGCTCTATCTTTGGCTATGGACTGGGCTGGAATTCTTCCAGTCGACCTATGTCGTTGCCCCGTGGGCGGCGCTCATCGCCTTTATGATGATTTCGAACCTTGCCACCTTTTCGTGGGGCTCGCTCCGCCTTCGCCGGCACGTACGGCTTGGCGCGCTGGTGGTAATCGCTCTTGTCGCCGGTGCGCTTCTGTCGGCACCCTGGCCGACGCTCAGCGTTGCGACGGTGCTCTACGCCGGCCTTATCCCGGCGAGTATCCTGAGCTATGCGAGGATCAAGAGGCAGCGCGCTGCTGCAGCGGCATCACTCGAACCACGACCGGGCGGGGACGCGCCGTCGCCCTGACGCGACCCATCCAAGGCCTCGCCGTCCGACGTGCCGCCACTTCGCCCCGAAGCGCGGCCAGGATCTCCTGCCAATATTCCCGTGCCGTGAGGTAAATGATGGCGCCCGCGCCGGTGAGGACCAGTGCGAAGAACAGTACGGCAGCGATGTGAGTCACAGCTTTATCCCCTATTATGTCCACAGGAACGTCCCTGATCTGGATTGGTTTCATAGCCCGTTGTTTTTCTATGATGTTCACGTTTCGTTCCTGTGTCAACGCTTGATCTGAGCCGGCGCGCCGTCTAAGGCGCGCCCCATTCCACATGCGGAGTCATCATACCGGTGGTTGGAGCAATCCAACTTCTCGACCCCGCAGAGGCACAACCGGAAGGAGAAAGACCATGGCGTCCACTGACGTCGGCATGCAGCAATTGCTCGAGGCCGGAGCGCATTTCGGCCACCAGACCCACCGCTGGAACCCCAAGATGAAGCCGTACATCTTCGGCGAGCGGAACGG
>JALYNE010000520.1 GCA_030773375.1 Pseudomonadota bacterium | reverse complement strand
GCGTACGAACTGCATCGCGCGTGGCCGGAGGCGGAGTTTCACCTTATCGAGGGCGCCGGCCATGCTTTTTCGGAGCCGGCGATCCTCGACCGCCTGATCCGCGCGACGGACGGCTATGCGGGCGCCGACATACCCCCCACCTAAAGGCCCGGGGAGCGCGAAGTTGACGGCGCCGATCGCTTCGGCCCCGGACGGAGTTCCCGCACCGGCACGGCATTGGGCGGTAGTGGGCCTCTGGATTGGGATGGCGATGTCGGTGCTCGACGCCGGGATCGTCAGCGTGGCGCTGCCGACGATCGCGGCCGACATCGGCAGTAGCCCTGCGTCCTCGATCTGGGTGATCAATGCCTACCAGATCGCGATCATCATGGCGCTGCTGCCGGCCGGAGCTCTGGGCGCGACACTGGGCCATCGACGCGTTTACTTGGCCGGACTCGTCCTCTTCACCGTCGCGTCGGTGGCATGCACGCTCAGCCAGAACCTGCCCGCGCTGACGGTTGCCCGCTTCGCGCAAGGCCTCGGGGCGGCGGCGATGATGGCGCTGAACGGTGCGCTCATGCGCGCAGTCTATCCCCGCGCCTTGTTCGCCAGAGGTATCGGCTGGAACGGGATGGTCATAGCGGTCACCGCCGCCGCAGGACCAAGTCTGGCGGTGGCCTTGCTATCTGTCGCATCCTGGCCGTCCCTGTTCGCAGTTAATCTTCCCCTGGGCTTGCTCTCGCTCACGCTCGGCGCGGCCTTCCTGCCGCGCTCCCGTGCCGTCGGCGGCGAGTTCGACGGCATCGCCGCCCTGGGTACCGCGGCCGGCTTTGGCGCGCTGTTCATCTGCCTGGCGGGGCTGGCCGGAAACCTACCGGTCGCCTGGAGCGCGATCGCCTTCCCGCTCGGCATCGGAACGGCGCTTGCGGTGGCGCCGCGGCTGAGGGGCCGCGATCAACCTCTCGTTCCAATCGACCTGATTCAAAAGCCGACGCTGCGTGGCGCCTACCTCGCGTCGATCTGCGCATTCGCCGCGCAGGGATGCGTGCTGGTGACGCTGCCCTTCATCCTGCACCGCCTCGGCTTCGGCATCGCGGCCATTGGCCTCATGATCACGCCGCTTCCGGTCGGTGTCGCCCTGGCTTCGGTGGTGGCAGGACGCCTGCTCGGGCGCTGGTCGAGCCCGCGCACCGCTATGAGTGGGCTCGTCGTCGCAACCGCCAGCCTGATCGGGCTCGTGGGAGTGATGGTAACCTGGCCCGTCCCCCCGGTCGTCGCGCTGGGAATGGCGACGTTCGGCTGCGGCTTCGGCTTGTTCCAGACATCGAACAATCAGATCATGCTGACCGGAGCGCCGCTGCCACGCGCCGGTGCCGCCTCGACTATGCTCTCGCTGGCACGTGTGCTCGGGCAATTACTGGGCGCGTTGATCGGGGCAACGGGTCTGAATGGCGCGGGCTCGGCACCAATGTTGCCGCTCATCGGCGCAGCAGTGGCGACGGCTTTCGCCCTGGCCGTCCTCCTCAAGCACCGCCGCAGCGACTAATCCACCCCGAGCCAAGCCGGGAGCGAACGTCCGCTTATGCCTTTCCCTGTCCATGAAGCCGCCGGTCCGCTATCGGCCCACTTTGAGCCGCCGGTCGGCTGTGCACCCGTTTCGGACACAGAGCCCGGCTGGGGCGGCTTCCCGGAAGCAGACGTTCACTCAGGACTCGCGAGAATGGCGGCTGCGTCGGTTGCCCGAGCGCAAGGCTCGGCGGACGACCTATGCTAATCCGGAACACCTGCTCTCCGGAGTCCCCTGCCCTGGGTCGACCAAAAATCACGCCAATTTATCGCCCCTGCCTTGGCCGGCGAAAAAATCCCGCAATTCCACCGGAAACGGGAAGACGATGGTCGAGCTCTTCTCGCCCGCCAGCACGTTGAGCGTCGAGAGATAGCGCAGCTGCATCGCCTCCGGCTGCTGCCCCAGGATGCGCGCGGCTTCGAGCAGCTTTTGGGCGGCCTGCTCCTCGCCTTCCGCGTTGATTACCTTGGCGCGCCGCTCGCGCTCGGCCTCGGCCTGGCGCGCGATGGCCCGGACCATCACCTCATTCAGATCGACATGCTTGATCTCGACGTTGGCTACCTTGATGCCCCAAGCGTCGGTCTGCCCGTCAAGTATCTCCTGGATGTCCGCATTAAGCTTGTCGCGCTCGGCGAGCATCTCATCGAGTTCATGCTTCCCGAGCACAGACCGAAGCGTGGTCTGAGCGAGCTGACTGGTCGCCGCCATATAATCCTCAACCTGGATGGTCGCCTTCTCGGGATCGATAACGCGGAAGTAGATCACCGCGTTCACCCGCACCGAGACGTTGTCGCGTGAGATCACGTCCTGTGTCGGCACGT
>JALYNE010000519.1 GCA_030773375.1 Pseudomonadota bacterium | reverse complement strand
AAGCTTGCGCTCGCGGTCTCTCGACTCGTCTCGGGCCGGGCGGCTAGGACATGCGGATGACACGGACTGGCGTTTATCCGGGCACATTCGATCCGATCACGCTCGGGCACATGGACATCATCCGCCGCGGCACCAAGCTGGTCGATCGCCTGGTGATCGGAGTGACCACCAATCCGTCGAAGTCGCCGATGTTCAGCGTCGAGGAGCGCATCGGCATGGTGCGCCGCGAGATCGCGTCCATCGAGGGTGAGGTCGACGTGGTGACCTTCGATTCGCTGCTCATGGACTTCGCCGAGCGCGAGGGCGCTGCGCTGATCGTGCGGGGCCTGCGCGCCGTTGCCGACTTCGAATATGAGTATCAGATGGCGGGCATGAACCAGCAATTGAACGACCGCATCGAAACCGTCTTCCTGATGGCTGACGTGTCGCTCCAGCCGATCGCCTCCCGTCTCGTCAAGGAGATCGCACTTTATGGCGGCGAGATCCGCAAGTTCGTCACGCCCGCCGTTGCACAGGATGTCGCGGAACGAGTGGCGATGCTCCGCCGCAAAGGGTAAAGCGCAGACGATTGGACCTGGAGGTCCGGGAAGGTGATCAAACCTTGCGCGGAAAGGCTCTGGGCGCTCGGGCGATCAACGAGCGGTTCAGCTTGGTGCCGCTAGGCGGTCGTGCAACATCAGCTATGGGTGAAGTCGGAGAATGCGTGTGAAAACCTTGTTCGCAGCTTTTGGCGGCATCCTCTTTGCGGGCTCGCTTGCTGCGCAGCCGCAACTGCTGCCCACCGCCAAGGTCCCCGCCCCGGCCGCGGTTCAGACTCCGCCTCTGACCGCTCCGGCGCCTACTCCGGAGGATCTGCTCAATCTCGATCTCTCGACCGGCGGCCGCGTCGTTATCCAACTCCGGCCCGACATCGCTCCCAAGCATGTCGAGCGGATCAAAACGCTTGCTCGTCGCAGCTTCTACAACGGACACCTTTTTCACCGGGTGATCGAGGGCTTCATGGCCCAGACGGGAGACCCGACCGGCACCGGCACTGGCGGGTCCGACCTTCCGGACCTTGCTGCGGAGTTCAACACGCAGCCGCACTTGCGGGGTACGGTCGCGGCCGCGCGGGCGCAGGACCCCAACAGCGCCAACAGCCAGTTCTACATCATGCTGGCGCCGCGCTTCAGCCTGGATGGCAATTACACCGTGCTCGGCCGCGTGCTGAGCGGCATGCAGTATGTCGACGCGATCGAGCGCGGCGAGCCGCCGGCCAACCCCTCGCGCATCTTGCAAGCCTCGATCGCGGCCGACAACCTACCCCCGCCGCCAGCGGGCGCGACGCCGCCCGCCCCGGCCATGGCTCCGCAGCAGCCCCAGCAGGCGCAGCCGACGCCGCAATAGCAGCGCTCGTGCGCGTCGACTTGTTCGATTTCAAGCTTCCGCCCGAGCGTATCGCGCTGAGGCCGGCGAGCCCGCGCGAGTCTGCGAAGCTGCTGCTTGTGGACGGCAGCCGGATCGAGGACCGGATCGTCGCCGATCTCCCGCAGCTCCTGCGAGGGGGCGATGTCCTCGTCTTCAACGACACCCGAGTCATCCCGGCCCAGCTCGAAGGCACCCGGGGGCAGGCCAGGATCGGCGCGACGCTCCATAAGCGGGAAGCCCTTCGGACCTGGCGCGCCTTTGTTCGCAACGCAAAGCGCCTCCGGGAGGGCGAGCGGATCGACTTCGGGCGGGGAGTCACCGCTCTCGTAGGCGGGCGCGGCGCGGACGGCAGCATTCTCCTTACCTTCGAAGGAGAGGAGCCGGTCGAGACGTTGCTCGAACGTGCCGGCCGGATGCCGCTCCCGCCCTACATCGCGGGCAAGCGCGCCGCCGACGAGCGCGACCTCCATGATTACCAGACGATGTTCGCCCGCGAAAAAGGCGCTGTGGCGGCACCGACGGCCGCGCTCCACTTCACGCCTCGCCTGATGGAGAGTCTTGAAGCTGCTGGCGTCAAACATGAAACCCTCACCCTTCATGTCGGAGCGGGCACGTTCCTGCCGATCAAAGCCGAAGATACGGCCGAGCACGTCATGCATTCCGAGTGGGGCCGGATCGATGCCGCGACCGCTGCGCGCCTCACCGCCGCCCGCAGGGCCGGCGCCCGGCTCATCGCGGTCGGCACGACCTCGCTTCGGCTTCTGGAAAGCGCCGCGGATGCGGAGGGGAGGGTGCAGCCGTTCGAAGGGGACACCGACATTTTCATTACCCCCGGCTATCGTTTCCGCGCCGTCGGCGGTCTCATCACCAACTTCCACCTGCCGCGATCGACCTTGTTCATGCTGGTTTCGGCGTTGATGGGGCGCGAGACGATGCAAGCCGCTTATGCTCATGCGATCGCCGCCGACTAT
>JALYNE010000518.1 GCA_030773375.1 Pseudomonadota bacterium | reverse complement strand
CACCCCGCGTAAAAACGCCCGCGGTGGGATGGCGGCGCTGCTTCTACCCGTCACCGGGGCCTCCGCCCAGCTCGGCTTCGACATGCAGCGCGCTGCCGGTTTGGCGCAAAGCGGAAGTGATGGAAAGACGGTGATCAAGCTCTTTGACACGGAGGCAAGCGCAGAGGGCGCCGGAGAGGCCGCGGGCCTGGCTGCACGCAGCGGCGCGGCTGCCATTCTGGGGCCGCTGTTCGGCCACCAAGTGCGATCGGTCGCTGCTGCCGTCCCGGGCGCTGTGCCGATCATCGCCTTTAGCAACAATCTGGGCGCGCGCGATGGCCGAAGCTTCGAGTTCGGCATCACCCCTTCCCAATTGGTTTCTGCGGTCCTTCAATATGCGCGGGCAAGAGGGACGCGCAGGGTCGCCCTGATCGGCGCCGGGACAGAATGGAGCGAGCAGGCACGAAAGGCAGCGCAGCGGATCGCGCCTGAGATTGGCCTTCAGCTGATGGATGTAGCCCAGCCTGGACGCGCCGGCGGCCCGGACCTGGTCCAGGCGATTCGACGCGCAGCCGGCGGGGCGCCCGACGCGGTACTCCTCACCAGTGGAGGCGCTGAATTCGCAGCTCAGGCGCAAGCTCTGCGAGGCAATGGGGTGCAGGTTCTCGGCACGCTCCGGGCGCTGAATCACTCTTCGGCAGCGCTGTCTTCTCTGGAAGGGGTGTGGCTCTCCACGCCTGACCCGGCCCGGTTCGCCGAATTCGCCGCGGCATATCGCGCCTCTGCCGGAACCGACCCCGGTGTCGTTGCGGCGCTCGCTTTTGATGCGGCGCGGATCGTCGACACGCTCGCCCGAACCGGCAGGCTGAACCGGGAAGGCCTTTTGAGTTCCGCAGGCTTTTCGGGAATAGCGGGCGCCGTTCGTTTCCGGAACGACGGAAGATGCGTGCGGGAACTCGCGATCGTGACCGTCTCATCCGGTACGTTGAAGACGCTGGCCAGAAAAGCGGGGTTGTGACCGGTCCGTCGCAACAGGATGCCGGCTTTACTCTGATTGAAGTCGTCATATCGCTCGCGCTTTTCGCGTTGATCTCGATCGGCGGGCTTGCCCTCATTGACGCCATCATCCGGGTTGAAGAGCGCACGTCCGGCAGGATCGAGCGGCTCGGCCAGCTTCAGCGCGCCATGTTCATGCTGACGCGGGACCTCGAACAGATTTCCGGCGGCACTTTGGAAGAAGCGGAGGCAGGTATCCGGTTCGAGCGCCACGCTGCATCCCGCGAGGCGGGGAGGGCGATACGCTACACCTTGCGCGGCGACAGCCTCTTCAGGGAGGTTGGCGGAACGGCACCATCGGGGACTTCGCAGCTGCTTTTGAGCGGGGTGTCCTCGGCAAGCTGGACCTTTTTCTTCAGCGGGCGCGGTTGGCTGGACGAATTACCGGCTGGCGAGGGCGATCTCGTTCCACAGCCGGCTGCCGTTGCCATCGACATTCTGCTCGAAGGCGGGGCTCCCTCGGGCTCTCTCCGCCGCGTGGTGGAACTGCCTACGCCGCCCTTTCCTGAGCAGCCGCTGTGATCCTCTTCAACATCGTTTCACTGGTAGCGCTTGCCAGCGCCATCCTGATGCTCATGCTTTCTCAAGGTGCGAGCGGCCTCGACAGAAGCTTGCGATTCCGGGAGGCTTCGCAGGCAGCGGTTCTTGCCCGTGCTGGGGAAACCTCCGCGACCGTGGCGCTGCGGCGTGATGCCGCCGAAGCGCCCGAAAGCGATCATTTGCGCGAGCCTTGGGCAAAGGTGATCCAGCGCCAGGCCGCCATCGAGGGGGGCACCTTCACGCTGACGATCACGGACGCCCAGTCCCGATTCAATCTCAACAACCTCGGCCAAGGAGCGGTTCTCACCCCCACGGCGGCGGCGCCCATAGCGGCGGCGCTCCAGCTCGATCCCGCGCTTGCCGAACGCATCAGCGCCGCAATCCGCCAAGGTGGACCGCTGCAAAGCTTGTCGCAGCTGCGCGATTTTGGCGTCGATGAAGCGACGCTCACGCGGCTCTCTCCGCTCATCACGCTGCTGCCGCAACCGACGCCAGTGAACCTCAACACGGCCAGCGAGGATCTCATCACCCTTATGCTTGGCAATGCGGCGGCGGCGCGGATGCTCGTAGCCCAGCGGCAACGAGCCGGCTACTTGACCGGGGCCGACCTCACCTCACTCGGCCTGTTCATGCCACCGGGAGCAGGCTTTACATCCAGCTACTACTGGGTGCGTACAACGGTCACGATCGGCGACACCCCACAGACGTTGACGAGCTTGCTTAGCCGCTCGGTGCGCCAGGGGCGGCCGCAAGTGACGACACTTGGTCGCTGGCGCGGGGCAACGGCACCCGATCAAGCGCTCGCGCCT
>JALYNE010000517.1 GCA_030773375.1 Pseudomonadota bacterium | reverse complement strand
GCCCTACTCGCAGCGCTGTGCTCGTGTGCCGTCAGTGGCTCACTCACTGTGCGGTTGTCCGCATGTGTTACGACCTTTCGGTATGGCGTGGTGCGGCGCCCTTGGATGACGCAGCGGCCAGCGCCGAGTTCGAACGGCGCATGGACGAGGCGCAAGAGTCGAGCGCCCCCGCGAGCGAAGAGATCATCCTTTTCGTTCGCGAGCTCGAAGGCTCGATATCCCGGACGAGGACAGTGATGCATTCCCTTGGGTTTTTTGGCGTTGGAGGGATGCCTTCGGCGACATCGTTTATACCTCAACATCAGATTCAACAAGGCTGACGAGGCTGTGCGTGTCTGTGCCGGCCGCCGCGGGCTGGTCTGCCACGACCCCCAAGCAGAGAGTGTCGTGGAGGCGGAGTAAGGGCGCTCCCCCCGTTGGACTACCGGCACCGGGACGTCGTACGCCCGACGGTGGGGTCCTCGGCGCCGCACGCATGGTCGAGCCCTTGTCGAGCTACAAGACGAGGACCAGAAAGAGCAAGAAGCCGCTCAGCGGAACAAGAATCAATAGTGGCTTATCGCTAACCACCATGTTCGTGGGCCCGCCATGCGTGCTTAGTGGCCAGCGGTCTAAGAACGCGTGCGCCATGAAGAGACTAACCGGCAGGGAAGCGATCCCGGCAATGCATGCCGCGATCGCGAGCCCCGGTGCTATCCACAGGATCAACGCGACTACGAACCAAAAGCCGAGTAGCCCCGTGCTGACCTCTCCCAGCGGGTCGTCCTCGGCAAGCGGCATGCGGATCGCGCCGCTGGCAGCGCGATGATGGTCGACGCGATCCGCATAAACGTATGCCATCCGATGGGCTTCCTCGGCGTGGAGAAGCCGATCAACCGCCTGCAGGACAAGCAAATCCAGCGTGCTTACAAGGCCCAACATCACTCCCTCGTGGCGTACCAATCAACGCGGCACCAAGTCACTCCGGCATAGTGCGGCGAGTGTCGGGGCCGCATGCCCCGACATCCACTGCGTCGCCACTACCAGCGACGCGTCCGCCTGTACCGTCTCTCATCGTTCAGGTGCTTACCGATGGAGTAGTACCCGTAAGCGTTATCTACCCGACTGGCCGTCCGGTAATCCGGAAGGGCCGCCTGCCGGTGTCGCTGTGGCTGGCCGGTCTTGAGGACCACCAGGAGGCGCCGTGAGCCTAAGTGTTACAGCGCACTGGCGACACTGGAGAGCGGGACCGCGCGCCCGAGCGACTTCGGCATCTCCGTTGTGGGGAGCCGCCGCGCGCCAGTTCTGCTCAGGCGCCTCGGTGCTGCCCCCCACGTGCACGGCGCACGAAGATATACTGACACAGTCGACGAATGCCTTCTGTAGTGAGGATGTCCCCCACATGCTGGCACTTGGAGCCGGTGTCACCGTGAGGGTCGTCGGCGGCCGAGTCGCTGTTGTGTTTGACGGAGAAATGCCCCACGCGTGGCAGCTGCGCATGCTGGCCGGCCGCGTTGCTGCGGTACACGTCAACCTGATGCCTCCAGGAAGACGCGACCTCGCCTGGCTGTCGCCGCTCGGGTCATCCGTGCGGCTACTGGACGTCATGGACCAGTGCGACGACATCAGCGGCCTAGAAGAATTCGCTGACCTGGAGTCCCTCTCGCTTCGCTTCCGACCGCGAACTGGGCACGAGGCACTGCGCCGCCTCAGCGAGTTGCGCTCGTACGAGGGCCCCTGGTTCGAAGCCTTGAGTCCGGTCCTGCGGTCTCCTCGCCTCACGGAACTCGAGTTGCATCAGCCGCCGCGAGACCTGGAAGTGCACGTTCGCGCGCCGCTTAGGCGATTGCGGCTGCTCGGTGCGGGAAGGCTCTCCAGCCTAGCGGTAATGCCATGCCATGCGTCGCTTGAGTACCTTGAAGTCGCGGGAGGAAAGGAATTCGATCTCTCCCGTGTCGGCGGCTATTCCGTGCTTGAAGAAGTCGTCGTATACGGGCGCACTCCTCTCACCGGAGTGCGGGCGCTCAGACATTGCAAGGCCTTGCGTTCGGTGGTCTTCGAAGACTGCTACTCAATCGACGATGCGAGCGTGTTCCAGCACTTGGAACTCGAAAGGCTGGCCGTGATAGGACGTGCCGAGAGCATGGATCCTCAACTGCTAGATCGGCTAAGATCACTCAAGGTCAAGAAACTAATAGTCCCGCCTGCGCCAGAGGATAGCGGCGGAGCGTGAATAATGCCAGTCCCCCCCGCGGTAGCGCTGCGGTCGAGGCCTATCCCGCGCGCCAACGGATAGAGGTTGCGGTGTCCGCTCGGCATGCCCGGCAACCCACGTCGCCGTGGTTAGTGGCCAATGGAATACATCTTCAAGTTGTTGTCGAGTACCCAATGGTGGCGTTGCCAGTCCT
>JALYNE010000516.1 GCA_030773375.1 Pseudomonadota bacterium | reverse complement strand
TATGCGGGCGGCCATAGCGACCTCGTTGCCGGGGGGGTGGTCGGTGCGAAAGCGCTGATCACTCCGATCCGGATGATGCGCAACACGATCGGCACGATCACGGACCCAAACACCGCCTGGATGCTACTGCGCAGCCTCGAGACCCTTGAACTGCGGATGAGCAGGGCCGGCGAGAACGCGGCCAAGGTGTGCGCCTTCTTCCAAGACCACCCAAAGGTCGAGAGCGTCGGCTATCTCGGTTTTCTCGAGAGCGGCGCGGACGCCCGGCAGGCCGACATCTACCGCCGCCATTGCAGCGGCGCCGGGTCGACCTTCTCGCTCTACTTGCGCGGCGGCGAGCGCGAGGCCTTTGCATTCCTGGACGCGCTCAAAATCGCTAAGCTGGCGGTGAGCCTCGGCGGCACCGAAACGCTGGCGAGCGCGCCCGCAGCGATGACCCACCTCTCGGTGCCCGAAGAGCGCAAAAAGGCGCTCGGCATTTCCGACAATCTCGTTCGCATTTCCATCGGTGTCGAGGACGCGGACGACCTCATCGCCGATTTCGACCAGGCATTGCGCACGATCTAGGGTTTCGGCCGGCCCTTACATCCGCCAGTCGACGATTTCCCAGCCCTCGGCGTGCGCAACCTGCAGCAGCCGGTCGTGCGCATTCGCCGCCACCGCCTCATCCGACCAGCGGTGAACAACCGCATCCGAGACGTGGTCGGAATAAAAGCGGATGTGCACGGCATCGCGCATCAGTCCTTCGCGTTCGAGCCAAGCTTGGATCATGGCCAGCTTCGAATCGCCATAGCAGTTGCTGCCCTCGATCCGCGCGATGATCCGGCCCTCTGCGTCGAGGGAGGTCGCGGTGGCAATGACGTCTTTGAAGCCCAGCCGCTCGGCGATTGCGGCGGCGTAGATGCGATATGAAGCGGTGGCCATGACCAGGCGCCGCCCCGCGGCGCGATCCGCGGCGATGCTCGCGCGTGCTCCGGGCATGATGTTCGTCGCCATCTGCCTGTCGGCAAAGCTTTGGATCACCGGCTCGAGGCGATCGGGCGCGACACCCCTGCCCACGAGGAGAAGGTAGTTGATTTCCTTGAGGCGCGCTCGGTCGATCAATCGTACCGCGTAGGCAAGCACGGAGAGGCAGACGAGCGGCAGCGTGAGCAGGCGCCACGGACCGAGCCGCAGCGCCGCATGAACCAGAAAAGGCGTGTAGGTCGCCTTGCGCGTGATTGTCTTGTCCATGTCGTAAATCGCGAGCTGGCTCTTCATCACCGGGCTCGAAGCACAGCTGAAGCCGACTTGTCTAGCTGGGGTGCGAACGTGCTTGCCCGCGGGGCATTATTGCACCAGTGTCCGCGACAATGAGTTCCGCTGCCGATTTCCGCCAGAGCGTCGACGGCGACCGGAGGGCTGTGCGCTTTTCGGGCAACCTCACCCTTGCCTGCATCCGCGACCTGCCAAAGCGCCTCGAGGAGGTCGAAGGCCGGCGACTGGTCGTGGACCTGTCGCAGGTCTCCCGAATGGATACGGTGGGCGCCTGGCTGGTTCACCGCCTGGTTCGCGGCCGGGACGCCCAAATTGTCGGCGCGAACGAGCATTTCCAGGTCCTGCTCGAACAGGTCAGCCACGCCGATCAGCCGGTGAAGGTGCGACCCGACCGCACGCCGCCGCTCTACCGCGTGATGGGCCAGATCGGTGACGCCACTGCGATTGCGGGCCGGACGCTGCTTGGGCTGCTCGGCTTTTTCGGCGCGCTCCTCGTCTCGATGGCGGCCCTCGTTCGAAATCCGCGTCGATTCCGGTTGAATGCGGTGACGCAGCAATTCGAAGTGGTCGGCATCCATTCGCTCGGGATCATCGGGTTGATGAGTTTCCTGGTCGGCATCGTCATCGCGCAGCAGGGGGCCGTGCAGCTCCGGCAATTTGGTGCCGAGGTCTTCACCGTGAACCTGATCGGCCGCATGTCGGTCAAGGAACTTGGCGTGTTGATGACGGCGATCATGGTCGCGGGGCGGTCGGGCTCCGCCTTTGCCGCGCAGATCGGCTCGATGAAGCTCGCCGAAGAGGTCGACGCGATGCGTACCATCGGTGTTTCACCGATGGAGGCGCTGGTTATCCCCCGCGTGCTCGCCACTTTGTTGCTGATGCCGCTTCTCGGCTTCTATGCCGCGCTGGTCTCGATCGTCGGCGGCGGTATTTTCAGCTGGCTCGCGCTCGACATCCCGCCGGTCACGTTCGTTCAGCGCATCCGCGAGGTGGTGCCGATCACCGATCTTTGGCAATCGCTCATCAAGGCGCCGGTGTTTGGCCTCATCATCGCCATGGCGGGTTGCTTCCAGGGAATGCAGGTCGAAGGCAATGCCGAAGCGGTGGGCCTCCGCACCACCGCGGCGGTCGTCCAGGGGATCTTCCTCG
>JALYNE010000515.1 GCA_030773375.1 Pseudomonadota bacterium | reverse complement strand
TAGCTCGTGCCCTTCCCACACCCGAGAAGCGGCGGGTACAGCATCCCAAGCACGACCTGCTGCACCGGCTCAAGCGGCTGTGGCGCTTCGTGGACAACGAGCGGGTGGACCCCCGGGAGGTGCAACTGGCGCTCATACCCTATACCCTGGCGTCGCTGGGCCGTCCACGTCTGTTGGGGCTGGCCGTAGACTGGACGATGTGGGATACAATCACACCCAAGGGTGAGCGGGTGAGCTACCAGGTGCTGAGGATAGCGGTGCCAAGGAGGGGTAGAGCACTGCCTTTGCTGCAGATAGCCCACTACCGGGACAAGCTGCCTGCCGACTCCAGCCAGAACAAGATAGAAGAAGAGGCGCTACTGGCTGTCATAGGAGCCCTGCCGCCCGGTGTCAGAGCCGTGGTCCTCGCCGATCGTGGCTTCGCCCGCTCTGAGTTCATACGATGGCTACAGAGCCACAACCTGGAGTATGTAATCCGAGCCAAGCGCGGCACCTGCATCACCGAGCCGGACGGACGCCGCTGGAAGCTGGGTGAGGAGCAGCTCAAGCTGGGAGAATACTCCTTCTCCCCCAGTGTCCGCTACGCCTTGTACCACGGTCGCCCCACGGAAGTCGTCGTGAATCTAGCGCTGTGCTGGAAGGTCTCCAAGAGCAGGAGCAGGCGCAACGACAGCAGGAAGCGCAACAAGCGGCCCGAGCCCAAGGAGTGCTGGTACCTGGTCACGAGTATGAAGAGCTCCCAGAGCGCAGCCTCCTGGTACTGGCAGCGGGGGTGGATAGAGCAGAGCTTCAAGGATAGCAAGCAGCGCTTCCGGCTGGAGGGGGTGAAGGTGGCGGCTAGAGAACGTCTCAACCGCTTGCTGATGGGACTCACCATCGCATTATCCTGGCTGACACTGCTGGCCCTGCCACACCTACGCGAACTCCCCACCAACTACACCGCCTCAATCATCACTTGGGGCAGGGCCAGCCTCATAAACCTCGCACTATCACTCCTGGAGACACTCGGCGACCTGCCCCAAGCCTGTCTCCCTCAACCCCTACCAGAACCCTAGGTGGGTATGTGTCAGCCCTGGACCCTGCTTGACAAGGAACCGGATCGGTTTCTATGCTAACCAAGCCCCTGCTGGAAGATTCGAGACAGGGGATGTGTTACATTTTGGGTAAGTATTGATAGTCCATACGGACAGGGTTATAGATATGGCGAACAGATTAGTTATAGTAGAGTCGCCCGCGAAGGCGAAGACAATCGGCAAATACCTCGGTCGCGCGTACTCCGTGAAGGCCTCCATGGGCCACATCCGCGACCTGCCAAAGAGCAAGCTCGGCGTAGACACTGAGCGTGACTTCTCGCCGCAGTACCTCATCCCGCGTGACAAGAGCAAGACGGTCAAGGAGCTCAAGGAGAGCGTGCAGGCGGCGCGCGAGGTTTACCTCGCGACCGACCCCGACCGCGAGGGCGAGGCTATCGCCTGGCACCTGGCACACGCCACCGGCCTCGGAGACGACCACTCGGGCAAGGCGAAGCGCGTGGTGTTCCACGAGATTACGCCCGACGCGATCAAGGAAGCGATGGCGCATCCCCGCGACATAGATAATCTCCTCGTGGACGCTTATCAGGCGCGCAGGGTGCTCGACCGGCTCGTCGGCTACAACATCAGCCCGCTGCTGTGGAAGAAGGTCAAGGGCGGTCTGAGCGCGGGCCGTGTGCAGTCGGTCGCGCTGCGGCTCATCGTGGACCGCGAGCGTGAGATCGAGGCGTTCGTGCCCGTCGAGTACTGGAGTTTGGGCGCGGATCTCTCGAAGCGTCCCGCGCCGGGTAAGAAGGCTCTCAAGAAGGACCAGTTCCGCGCCGAGTTGTTCCGCGTGCGCGGTGAGAAGGCGGACCTCAGGAACGAAGGCGACGCACAGGCTGTGCTGCGCGAGCTGGAGGGCGCTTCGTACCGCGTGGCGGAGGTCAAGCGGCGCGAGACGCAGCGCAGGCCCTCTGCGCCGTTCATCACAAGCACCTTGCAGCAGGAGGCATCCCGCAAGCTCAACTTCGGCGCGAAGCGCACGATGGGCGTCGCGCAGAGCCTGTACGAGGGCGTAAAGCTCGGCAAGGACGGCGAGGTCGGTCTCATCACGTACATGCGCACCGACTCCACGAACGTCGCGACCGTCGCCCAGCAGGAGGCGCGGAGTCTTATCGGCGCGAGGTACGGCGCGGAGTACGTGCCTGCCAAGCCGCCACTGTACAGCCGCAAGTCGAAGAACGCTCAGGAGGCGCACGAGGCCATCCGGCCCACGAGCGTCCACCGCGACCCGGAGGCAATTAAAGCGCACCTCAGCCCGGAGCAGTACAAGCTGTACAAGCTCATCTGGCAGCGCTTCGTGGCGAGCCAGATGGTGAACGCCGTGCTCGACGG
>JALYNE010000514.1 GCA_030773375.1 Pseudomonadota bacterium | reverse complement strand
GTCCCCAGGTGCTGCGACCGTTGAAGCAGGGCAATCGGTGGGCTGGTGAGGCCATCAAGCCCTTCAACTTCCTCATCAGCCCGCACGTCGCGCCGCTCGGGCATCCGGCCGGGGCAGACCCCCAGCACTTCCATCTGGTCGCGCCGTACACCAAGGACGCGCGCCAATGGACGAAGCTGCGCTGGACGGAGGTCTATTCGGGTGAGGCGTTCAGGATTGCGACAGGATTTGGCACACTCGGTGACCGAACCGCACGCGTCCAGTCCTACGGGGACGTCATCGCTCGGTACCAGACGCATCCAGAGGCCAAGAGCTTGGGGCCGGATGGGGCGCCCTGCGGCAAGCGGACGGTCGGCCTGCTGCAGCGGCGGCCACTGGTGCTGCGTGACTTGGTCCATATCGGCAAGGAAACCAACCGCTTGGAGGAAGTCGAGCAGGGGCTGGTGCATGACTGGGACGAGATACAGTTGGTGTTCCGCGAGCCGCGCGACGACCATGCATCGTCGCGCGGCCTTGCTAGCAAACGCTCGGACGTGCAATGCGAATGTGCCGAGTGTGGCGCCGGTCTCAAGAGCAGGCGCCAGAGGTTCTGTTCCTCCGCATGCCGACAGCGTGCGTACCGACAGCGATGTTTGCAGGAAGGGCCGAGGCGCTCGCTTGGTTTGAGAAGGTTATCGCTGGACGACTGCCATCGATAGTCGTGGGAAGGCAGAACTTCGCCGCCTGGAGGATGGGAGCTGAACGGTCAAACGTGGGATGGAATACCGCCAGAAAAAATCACTACAGTTCCCGACGACTCCGGCCTCTACCGGGACCGCGCGTCTTCTAGCGGCGATGATTTCGTGCGTCTTAGCAGGATGTCGCCGATGCTGGCCGGGATCGGCCGCGTGGCGTCCTCCCAACTCGCCCTCACGCCCACGAACGTCTGCACCGCGTAGGCCAAGCTACTGGCAATCACGAACGAGAAGGATGCAGACAGCCAGCGGGCCTCGATCACGTGCATCACTCCCGCAAGGAGCGACCATGCCAGCAGCCCCCAGAGCGAGAGGATCGCCCAGGCGGGCGCCGCAGTACGCCCCTCCACCTTGGGCGTGCGCGCGAACGGTGTCCGTGTCCCCGTTACCCCCTGCTGGATCGATTTCAGCACGCCTGCCAGATGGATCGGCAGCAACATGATATTGAAGGCGGGGACTCGCAGCACATCGCCTAGCAGATAGCCGTTCAACACGAGGTCCCGCCCGTACATCATGAAGTAGGCCGCCCCCAGTACTGGCAGCCAGAGCGACAAGAGGGCTGTGTCAACCGGCAGGAACAGCAGGAGCAGCATCCCGACGCTGCTGGTGGCGATCGAGGTGAGGTAATGCAACCGAACCAGGAACGACAGGACTGCCATCGCCTCCAATGGCCGCGCGACCGCGTGCCGGACGAGCTTTGGGACGATGAGCAAACCACCATTGGCCCACCTGGATCGCTGGATAAGCAGCGAGCCGAAGTCTGGAGGCGTGGCGCTGAACGCCAGGCGCTCCGGATAGTTCCTGAGCGTCCAGCCCTGGAGGGCGAGATCCACCGTGGACTCCGTGTCTTCGATCACCGTGTGGTCCTGGATGAACTTGGATACGCGGTATCCGCGCTCCTTCTCCTCGGTACGGATCTCCTCCAGCGCGCTCTTCCGTAGCAGCGCATTTGCGCCGACCCAGAATGTCGCATCGCACCATGTGAATCCCTGATGGACGATGTATTGAATGTCAGTCGTCGCGCCGGCGATCCGCTCCAGCACCCCCGGCGCATTCGGCACTGCGGTATATGGGGTCTGGACGACGGCAACCCGCTCGTTGCCCTCCTCTGCGAAGACTGACGATAGGCGAAGTGCGTAGTCCGGGCGTAGCATGCTATCCGCGTCGAGCGTCAGGACAAACGAGGCGTCCGGGATTCGGATAACATCGTGCCCAGTTTCGCTGTCGTCAGCGCTTTCGAGATGAAGGCCGTCACCATGCCAGCGCTCGCGCACGGTACGTCCAAGCAACCCGATGTAGGTGTTGAGATTCGCCGCCTTGTTGGCCTCAAGAGATACGTTCTGGTAGCGCTTGCGCTCGAACGTGGTGATATCGACGGCAAAGACCGCAAGCAGCCGCCGGTACTCCCGTACGATGTCCTCCGTGCTCATCGAAGTGCCGCCGAAATGCACTACCAGGCGGCGGGCACTCTCGCGCAGCAAGGCGCGATGTTCGCCGAACGTGACCGAGAGGAAATGGTCATCCGTGTGATCAATCGGACATGCATTGGCAACGCACCGATCCATCCAGCTGACGAGATTGTCATAGACACGGAGCAAGGCGCGCAGCTCTGCACGGGCGTCAACCCCACCGCTGAGGCGCTGATCGCACTGCGCGAACGCCCGCTCGATCATATCC
>JALYNE010000513.1 GCA_030773375.1 Pseudomonadota bacterium | reverse complement strand
TCCTCCTCGGCGTGCCCCTCACCCTCGTACTTGGCGTATTTCTCCTCCCAAAGCGGATCCCGGTGACGCACGACCGGCACAGTGGCGAAGTTGTAGACCGGCGGCGGGGAGGGAATCGTCCACTCCAGCGTGGCCCCGTCCCACGGGTCGTTGCCCGCCTTCTTGCCCCGTTGGAGGCTGACCGCGACGTTGTACATAAAGATCAGGAAGGAGAAGCCGAGCAGGTAGGAGCCCACGCTGCTGACCACATGCCAGAGTTGCAAGCCGCTGCCCTCGCCATAGGTGCCGTAGCGGCGAGGCATGCCTTCCAGGCCGAGGAAGTGCATGGGGAAGAAGGTGATGTTGAAGGCGGCGAAGGTGACCCAGAAATGCCACTTGCCGAGCCGCTCATCCAGCATGCGGCCGCTGAACTTGGGGAACCAGTAGTAGGTGCCGGCGAGCAGCGCGAAGATGCTGCCACCGAAGAGGACGTAGTGGAAGTGGGCGACCACGAAGTAGGAATCGTTGTGCTGCGAGTCGATCGGCGGGGAGCCGTGCATAACACCGGAGATGCCGCCGATGACGAACTGGGAGACCAACGCCGTCGAGAAGAGCATCGGCGTCGTGAAATTGAGTTGCCCACCCCACATCGTGGAGGTCCAGTTCAGAATCTTGACGCCGGTGGGCACGGCGATCAGCATCGTGCTCGCCGCGAAGACCGCGTTGGGGGTCGGGCCAAGGCCCGTGGTGAACATGTGGTGGACCCAGACGCCGAAGCCAAGGAAGGCAATCGTGGCGGTGGCATAGACCATGACCGCGTAGCCAAAGAGCGGCTTGCGGGAGAAGACCGGGATGATCTCCGAGACGATGCCGAATGCCGGCAGGATCAGGATGTAAACCTCGGGGTGGCCGAAGATCCAGAAGAGGTGCTGCCAGAGCAGTGGATCCCCACCTCGCGCCACCACTTGCCGCGTTGCTTCGTCATAAATGTAGGGAATGTAGAAGCTCGTGCCGGCGAACCGATCGAAGCTGAGCAGAGCGAGGGCGATGGTGATCGCCGGGAAGGCCATCACGATCAAGATTGAGGTGATGAGCGTGGTCCAGGTGAAGAGGGGCATGCGCATCAAGGTCATGCCGGGGGCACGCATATTCAGGATCGTAATGATGAAGTTGAGGGAGGCAGCGATGGAGGCGATACCGAGAACCTGCAGGCCCAGGGCCCAGAAGTCCACGTTGCGCCCAATGTTGAACCCCTTCTCCGTGAGGGGAGCGTAGCCGTACCAGCCCTGGTTCGGGGCCGCATTGGCGAGCCAACTCAGGCTGAGGATGAGTCCGCCAAAAAAGAAGACCCAGTAGCTGAAGGCGTTCAGGCGAGGAAACGCGACGTCCCGGGCACCGATCTGGAGCGGGATAATAAAGTTGAAAAAGGCGGAACTGAGCGGCATGACGGCGAGGAAGATCATCGTCGTGCCGTGCATCGTGAAGAACTGGTTGTATTTCTCAAGGGAGACGAGGTCGTTGTTTGGCGCGATGAGCTGGGACCGGATGACCAGCGCCTCGATGCCGCCGATGAGGAGGTAGGCGAAGGCGGTGATGCCGTAAAGCAGGCCGATCCGCTTGTGATCGACCGTCGTAATCCAACTCCAGAGGCCGGTGTTCTTCTTCGTCGCCGGTCGGGCGACCGTCTGGGTCGCTGGTCCCGCGTGACCGGCCGGCTGCGCTACCGATGCCATCGCCTGCTCCTACCCTCGCGCGGCCACCGCGCCGCCCCCTGACCGTCCGACGTGCGTGCCCGTTATCCTTCGCCCTGCTTGTCCTGGGCGTCCTGCTGCTCGCGCGCGTCCTCGGGGCAGCCCGCGGCCGGCTTCAAGCTGAGGAGATAGTCCGACAACTCCTCGATCTGCGCATCGTTCAGCGTGCCTTCCTTGATCAGCAGCGCCATGTAGTTGCCTTCCTTCACCCCGCCTGGATTGCGCAACCAGGTCCTCAGGTTCTCCTTGTTGTTCGCGAGCACCCCAGCACCGATGAAGTCCCGGCAGCCAAACAAGGTCAGATTAGGTCCAGCCCCCTGACTGTAGGGATTCGACGCCATTCCGGCCTGGGCGACGACGGCATTCGTGTTGTTGACCGCATGGCAGGCAAGGCACGCGCCGAACGCCGCCGGCGCATCGGCCACATCCCCCGTCTCGGGTTTCGCGTCGGTGGCGGGCCGTTCATTGTTGTAGGCGGCGACCCAGGCGTCGAACTCTTCCTGCGGCTCCACGATGATCGTGAAGCGCATCAAGGCATGGGCAACACCGCAGAATTCGGTGCATTCCCCGTAGTAGACCCCGGGCTTCTCCGGGGTGAACCCGATTTCGTTGATGTGACCGGGAATGACATCCATCTTGCCAAAGAGCTGCGGAGCCCAGAAGGAGTGGATGACGTTGTTGGA
>JALYNE010000512.1 GCA_030773375.1 Pseudomonadota bacterium | reverse complement strand
CGCCGCCCGCGCGGCCGGACAGGCGACCGTCCCGACCACGATCGGCCTTGAACGGGCGACCAACCCGTTCATGCGCGCTTCCTCCGCCGCGGAGCTTGCCAAACGTCGGCAAGCCAAGGATAATTTCCGCGACTGATGGGCCGAGTCTCGAACGTGGAGCGTTTTGGCTCCTGGAGGTATGCTATGAAAAAGTTCATTGCTTTGTCCCTGGTGGCGCTCGCTGGCGGGTGTATGGCCGATGCCCCGCCGGCCGCGGTGAGCGCCGAGACGGAATCGCGCCTCGCCGCCGAGATCGAGGGACGCACCGCCGGCAGGCCGCAAAATTGTGTGCGCTCGCGGGATCTGCTCGGCAATCGCTCCGCCGGCGAGGGCGCGTTTATCTTCAACACGCGCAGCCGGGATCTCATCTACGTCAACCGCCCCCCCGCCGGGTGCCCGGAGCTCCGGCCAGGTCTGGCGCTGATAACCCGGACAACGAGCGCGTCGCTTTGCGCCGGGGACATCGTTGAGGTCTTCGATCCGCTGACCGGCTTCGCCCGCGGCAGCTGCGGCCTCGGCGAATTCACATCTTACCGACGCATGCGCTAGCGATCGGGCGGAACTTGCGACCAGCAGGGGTTTGCCGCTCAGCGGCGTTTGCCATGCAATGCCGCCCCACCTGCTAGAGGCCATTTGCGGCTGATCGCGGATCGGAATGGTCCGCGCGACTGTTCTGATTCAAATGGAGACCGCGGCGGCCGCGGTCTCCAAAGGAGGATCGGGTGAACAGCCAGAAGAAACTTGCCCTGATGGGCGGGTTCGTAGCCGGAGCGGCACTGGGTGCTGCAACGGCGGCCTGGCGAGATCACCGTCAGCTCGGCCAAGACACAGCGGCACGAGATGAGGACGAGCTTGATCCAACCGGGAATGGGCGTCCACCGGCTCGACGTTGTTTCGCAGAGATCGACGGCATCAGAATGTCATGGCTGGAGCAGGGAGACGGTGCGCCGGTGGTCCTGCTCCACGGCATACCCACCTCCCCCGAGCTTTGGCGCTACGTGATGCCGCGCCTCCGGGGCGTGCGCGTGCTCGCGTGGGAGATGGTCGGCTATGGGGTGTCGATAGCGGAAGGCGAAGGCAGGGACATTTCCGTCGCCCGCCAAGCCGAATATCTGGCGAGCTGGATGCGTCATCTGGGCATCGATCGTGCGGTCATCGCAGGTCACGATCTCGGCGGCGGCGTCGCTCAAATCGCAGCCATCCGGCACCCGGAGCTTTGCGGCGGTTTGTTCCTGACCAACGCGATCGGATACGATTCCTGGCCTATTCCCAGCGTGAAAATGATCAAGGCTTCGGCCGGATTGATGCGCAAGCTTCCGGGCGCCATGTTCAAGCTTCTTCTGATGAACCTGTTCGCCAGGGGCCATGATGATCCCGCCAAAGCCAGGGCTGCCTATGCCGTTCACGGCGATAACTATTTCGGGGCTGGCGGCGCCGCTGCCCTGATCCGGCAGATCGAGTTCCTGAACGTGCGTGACACTCTAGCGACCGGCGATCAGCTGCCCCCTCTCGGCATCCCCGCTCGCCTCGTTTGGGGCGATGCCGACCGGTTTCAGCCGATCGAATATGGAAAACGATTTTCGCGCGATCTGAACGCGCCGCTGCGGACGATCGCCGGCGGCAAGCACTTCACCCCAGAGGATCACCCGGATATCGTGGCTGAGGAGATCATGGCGCTCGTCGGAGCGGTGCACGCGACTGACGAACTTGCTTCGGCTGACGATTTCATGCGGCATGGAGAAACGGATGGCTCGCGCAATTTGGAACGGCCAGGTGCTGGCTCAGTCCGATCGGACGATCGTCGTTGAGGGAAACCATTATTTTCCCCGCTCCGACGTGCGACTGGACCTCCTCAAAGAGAGCCCAACCACCACCTTCTGCCCATGGAAGGCCACGGCCAGCTATTACGACGTCGTCGTAAACGAGAAGGTAAATGCCGGGGCGGCCTGGTATTATGCCGATCCGAAACCCGCCGCTTCGGATATCAAGGGCTTCATCGCTTTCTGGAAAGGCGTTGAGGTAAGCTGAGTCGGCTACACCTCCTCGGCAGCTCTACTCGTGATCCAGTGGCTTACCGCGCGTTTAGAGCACGATGGGGTCGAGCTGAATCAAAAGGGGATTCCCAAGGCTTGGGAGTTCTGATTCAAGGTTCTGGCTGGGGCTGGAGGCCGGCATGGATGGCAAAGCCTTATTCGAATGATCTTCGCGAGCGGGTGGTGGCGGCGGTTGAGCGCGAAGGGTTGTCGCGTAATCAGGCGGCAGCCCGGTTTGGAGTTGCGGTGAGCACGGCGATCAACTGGGTCCGCCGTTTCCGCGAGACCGGCAGTGTGACGCCGGGACAGATTGGCGGACATAAGCCGCGCATCCTGTCTGGCG
>JALYNE010000511.1 GCA_030773375.1 Pseudomonadota bacterium | reverse complement strand
GCGGCTGCTGCGTTCCACCGGCGCCATCGACGATGCGGTCGCGCGGGCCCGTCATTATGGTCAGCGGGCGATCGACGCGCTGGGCCCCTTCCCCGGCGGCAAAGCCAAGTCCGCACTCGTCGAAGCCATCGAGTTCGCCATCTTGCGAGCATATTGACGAAACACTCACCCCGACATGCCCCGCGCGATGCCGGATCTCGATGGCAACCCTGATCCCGATGCCGGATCAAGTGCCGCATGACGAAGGGAAGGATGGCAAGACACAAGTCCCGTGGCGATGACTGACCTCCCCATCGATGCGGTTCTGCCCGATCTCATGGCAGCGCTCCGGATCGGTTCCAGCGCCGTCCTCGTAGCTCCCCCCGGAGCGGGCAAAACCACGGCCGTCGCCCCTGCCCTCCTGACGCAGCCCTGGTGCGGCGGCGAAATCCTGCTGCTCTCGCCCCGGCGCCTTGCCGCTCGCGCAGCGGCCGAGCGGATGGCCGAGCTTGCGGGCGAGCGGCCGGGGCAAACAGTCGGCTATGCGACTCGGCTCGACAGCAAGCGTTCGGCGGCAACCCGCATCCTCGTCCTCACGGAGGGGATTTTCCGGAACCGAATTCAGGCCGACCCGGAGCTTACCGGCGTCTCGGCCGTGTTGTTCGACGAAGTCCACGAGCGTAGCCTCGACAGCGATTTCGGCCTCGCCTTGGCGCTCGATGCGCAGGAGGCGCTCCGCCCCGATCTGCGCATCCTGGCGATGTCGGCGACGCTGGATGGCGCGCGGTTCGCCGAGCTTATAGGGGGCGCGCGCCTCATCGAAAGCCAAGGGCGGAGCCATCCCGTGGAGCTTCGTTATCTCGGCCGCTCGACTGAAAAGCGGATCGAAGACGAAGTGGCGGGCGCCGTGCGGCGCGCACTCGCCGAAAGGCAAGGAAGCATACTCGCCTTCCTTCCGGGCGTCGCCGAGATCGAGCGGACCGCCGAGCGGCTCCAAGGCCTGCCAGCCGGTGTCGAGCTCCACCGCCTCCACGGCTCGCTCGAGCCAGGCGCGCAGCGGATGGCGATCGCCGCTCCGCCCGCCGGCACACGCAAAGTCGTGCTGGCGACATCGATCGCCGAGACCAGCCTGACGCTTGATGGGGTGCGGGTGGTCGTGGACAGCGGACTCGCGCGCCGCCCGCGCTACGACCGCGCCGCAGGCCTGACCCGCCTCGTCACCGAGCGGGCGAGCCAAGCCTCCGTTACTCAGCGTGCGGGCCGAGCCGGTCGCCAAGCTCCTGGAACCGTCTACCGCCTTTGGGAAGAAGCCGCGACGGCGAGTTTGCCCCGATTCGATCCGCCCGAAATTCTCGAGGCTGACCTCAGCGCGCTGCTGCTCGACTGCGCGATCTGGGGCGTCCCCGATCCCCACCGGCTCAAGTGGATCGATCCACCCCCTGCCGCTGCGATCGAGGAAGCGCGGAGGCGCCTGCGCTCGCTCCGTGCGGTCGACGAAGCCGGGCGGCCGACTGAGCACGGCAGATCGATTGCGGTTCTGCCGTTGCCGCCTCGCCTCGCGCACATGCTGCTCGAAGCGGAGGAGCGCGGCTGGGGCAAGCGAGCCGCCGACGTCGCGGTTCTGCTCTCGGAGCGCGGCCTGGGCGGCCAAGATACCGATTTGGAGCTGCGCCTGCAGCGGTGGCAGAGCGACCGCAGCACGCGCGCAGAGGCCGCACGCGGCTTGGCGCGCAATTGGCTGAGACTCGTCACGGGGCAGCGCCGCGGCGCCGGGGATGAAGATTCGAGCGGCCGGCTTCCGCGCGGTACGCAAGAGCGGGATCAGGTAGGTGGCTGCGTCGCGCTCGCCTACCCCGACCGCGTATCGAAGCGCCGCAGCGCGGACGGAGCGGACTGGCTCTCCGTCGGTGGCCGCGGCTTCCGGTTCGATCCGGCCGCTTCCCTGGCGAGGGAACAGTGGCTCGCCGTGGCCGAGGTCGGCGGGGCCGCGGCCGGTGCCCGAATCCTCTCGGCCGCGCCCATCGAAGAGAGGCTCATCGACGCGCTGTTCGGTGCCGAGGTCGAGGCGGGGGCCCTTCTCTCCTTCGATCCAGCCAGCGGCGGCGTGAAGGCGAGGCGCGGCCGGCGGCTGGGCGCAATCACGCTGAGCGAAGGGCAAGACAGCGAGGCTGCTCCCGAAGCGATCACCGCGACGCTGGTGGATGGGGTGCGCACGCATGGCCTCCATCTGCTCCCCTGGAGTGAAGGCGCAAAGGCCCTGCGCAGACGAGCTGCCTTTGCCCGCCACTTTGATCCGATGCTCCCCGACTTGTCGGACCAGGCCCTTTTGGAAACGCTGGATGAGTGGCTGCCGGTGCTTGTCGCCGGCAGAAGAAAGCTTGCCGACCTAGACGCCGGGTCGCTCACCGGGGTGCTCGAGGCCTTGCTCGGCTGGGA
>JALYNE010000510.1 GCA_030773375.1 Pseudomonadota bacterium | reverse complement strand
CACCGGATCCCATACGCTATTGAAGGGCGGCGCGTACGCCAGATCCAGCCGGGTTAGATCGTCGATCGTCAGGTCGGCATAGAGCGCCGTGGCGAGCATATCGATGCGCTTATCCGCCCCGGCCCGGCCGACCACCTGCCCGCCGAGCAGCCGCCCGCTGCTCACCTCGGCCACCACTTTCACGATCAGATCCTGCGCATCCGGCAAGTATCCCGCATGATCGGTCGAGCGTACCACCGTCGCCCGCGCCGCGAACCCGGCTGCTGCCGCCTCGCGCTCAGTCAGCCCGGTACGGACGACCTGCAGGTCAAAGACCCGGGTGATCGCCGTGCCGACGATACCCACGAAGATGGCATCACCACCCGCCGCATTCCGACCCGCCACCCGGCCCTGCTTGTTCGCGGTCGTGCCCAGCGGCAACCAGGTCGGGCGCTGGAGCAGCCGGTGCCAGTGCTCGGCGCAATCACCGGCCGCGAAGATGTCCGGCACGCTCGTCCGCAGATGGGGATCAACAGCAATGGCTCCAGTTACGCCTACCGTGATGCCAGTTCCTGCCACCAGCGCCACCGCCGGTCGGACTCCCGTGGCCACGATCACCAGGTCGGCGGAGACTTCACCGCGATTGGTATGCACATCCACGACGCGGCCACCCCGGCCCTCGCAGGCCTCCACCACGCTGTCACGTAAACTCAGGTCGACGCCATGCCGCTCGAGCTCCGCGCTCAACGATGTGGCAATCTCCACATCGACCGACGGAAAGAGCTGCTGGTTGCGCTGGACGACGTGGACCTTCAGCCCCAGCCGCATCAGGTTCTCGGCCATCTCCAACCCGATGTACCCGCCGCCCACGATTACGGCGTGCTTCGGCTGATGGGTCCGGAGGTACTGCTGGATGGCGATGGCGTCCTCCATGATGTCGAGGTGGAAAACGCCGTCGAGGGAGAGCCCGGGGATTGGCAGTCGTGCCGGCGACGCGCCTGTCGCAATCAAGAGGCGGTCGTACGGCTGCTCGAACTCAGATCCACTCGCGAGCTCCCGGACGCGAATGGCGCTGCGCGCCACATCGATCGCCAGTACCTCATGGCCGAGTCGGACCGTGATCCCCCGCTGGACAAACTCATCGACCGTTCGCGCCACCAGGCGTTGGTGGTGCTCAACCAGCCCACCGATCAGGTACGGCAGGCCGCACTGGCTGTACGAGGCAAAGCTGCCACGGTCGTAGGCGATAATGTCCAGATCGGGGTCGACCCGCCGCGCCTCGGAGGCAGCGCTCATGCCGGCCGCATCCGCTCCGATGATGACAAAGCGTTCCGGCCTGTTCATGGATGCGCCTGCCTGGTCAGCTTGATTTCCTGGATCGCGGGGTGCCGCTCGTTGATCGCGCGTAACAGCGCGAAGACATGGTCGGCCTCTTCGTCTGCTGGTGCCGGCGCGAGCTTGAGGTAGACCGCGCAGCCGTTCGGGAAGACGAGCGTAGGGGTACCAAACACCGCGTAGTGCTCGACCGCTTGCCGGTGGCTCCGCCCGACGTCCGCGAGCAGGCCCGGCTGCTCCAAATCGGCCGCGAAGCGCGCAACATCCAAACCAGCCTGGCTGGCCATGGTCGGGAGGACGTCCGGCGCGCGGATATCGCATGGCTCCCCGTGAAAGGCCGTCTGGAGGGCGAAGCGGAAGCGGTCGTAAGCCTCAGTATCCTGCTGCGCCGCGGCTTGTCCCGCCATAAACGCCACTGCCGTCCGCGTCCGCATTACGCCCGGCTGCTCCCAGAAGGGAAGAGCCTCGCCCGCCGGACGATTGGTCTCTTTGAGAACGAATGGCCGCCACTCGATGGCGAGATCCGGCTCGAGCGCGACCACCTGCCGCAGCCACACGGCCGCAGCGTAGCTGTAGGCACAGGTATAATCGAAATAGACGATGAGCTGCATCTTCGCCTCCTGCTCGACGCACCACTCCGAGCAACGTGTACGCATGTCTCGGCCGCGCAGCGGTCCTGTATCACGCTCCACCAGGCCGGATCACCGCGCATCCGGCACCTCGACACAATGGGTACACGTTGTATCGGGCGCCAACCGCTCCAACACCCCAACGGCGCTCCCACCGCTTGCTTGGCCGAGGATCGCCCACGGGTCATCATCCACGCGCCAACGTTAGCGGACGGTCAGGTACTGGACACTGAAGAGCTGTGCCGGATCCGTCCATACCCGTTCGACCGCAAGGCCTGCTCCCGCCGCCAAGCGGGCAAAATCATCCGGGTTGTATTTGTACGAGCTCTCGGTCCAGATACTTTCGCCGCGCTCGAAGCGGATCTCGACGTCGCCGAGGTGCACTCTCTGCTCACCGAGGCTCACGAGATGCATCTCGATCCGACCGGCACCCGGGTTGTAGCAGGCATAGTGCCGGAACTGATCACGCTGGAAGTCAGCGCCC
>JALYNE010000509.1 GCA_030773375.1 Pseudomonadota bacterium | reverse complement strand
GAGGGGATATTTCGGCACATCTCGCGTCGCTTCGGAGTCAAGGTCCAGCCGCTGGTCCTCGAGGACGGCCGCCTTGCGATCGACGTCGATAATGAGCGCACGCACCGCGTTGCCGAGGAAGTGCTCGCCCGGGAAGGAGCCTTGTCTTAGAGTGCTTGTCAGTCAGGTGGAAATCACCTGACGGCTCGGAAAGCACGGCAAACAAAGAAACAGGACCCGTTCCCGGTTCAATCCAACCGGGAACGAGTCCAGAAGTCCGGTGAAATCCGGAAACGATCGCTCGACCCGGTTGTTGACCCTCCGACCTTAAGGAGGATGGACCCCATGACCGACAACAAGAAGAAGGGCGATTTCAACAAGAACGGCAAGGACGATGTCGGGGGCGACAAGAAACAGCGCGCCGACCGTAACGAGAACAGCCGCACCGGGGGGCAGAATAGCGGCGGCGGCGGCCGGGACTGATCTCTTCCCTCCTCCAGAAGGGGAGGGTTTTTGTTGCGGGGTGTGCGAGCGGTCGCGCTCCTCAAGAATGCCTCCAAGACTCTCGTTGACTCTGTTCGGCAAGGAGGAACATATCAGGAACATCTGAGTCTTGGAGTCGCCATGTCCGTTCCGTCGCCATCCCGCGAGCGCATTGCCGCCCTTCGTGCGGAGGTGCGGGCGATCGAATCTGCGGGGGCAGGCGAGGGCCGCGCCTGCCTGCCGTTCGGCATCGATGCCGTTGACGATCAACTCGCCGGCGGCGGGCTTGCGGCGGCGGCGCTGCATGAGATTGCGGGTGCGAAGCTGGGCCTAGGCGACGATGCCGCAGCAACGCTGTTCCTGGCCGGCATCGCCGCGCGTCTTCAAGGCAGCGTGCTCTGGGCAATGAGCCGCCGCGATCTCTTCGCGCCCGGCCTCGCGCAGGCCGGTCTCACTCCGGATCGGCTGATATACGCTGAATGCCGCCGCGACGAGGAGGTTCTTGCCGTCATGGAGGAGGGGCTCCGCCATGGCGGCCTCGCTGCGGTTGTGGGCGAGATCGGCCGCGTGACAATGGCTTCCACCCGCCGGCTCCAGCTTGCGGCGGAAGAAGGCGGCACGATGGCGCTGATGTTGAAGCGGTGGCGCAAAACGGGCGAGGATCCGCTCGGGATTCCGTCCGCTGCCTTCACTCGCTGGCACATCGCCTGCGCGCCGTCGGCAAATCTGCCGGTGGCGGGAGTGGGGCGACCCCGCTGGCGGATCGAACTCGCCCGCCAGCGCGGCGGCGAACCTTTCAACCTCATCGTGGAGGCCTCAGATGCGACGGGTCGCCTCGCTCTACCTGCCGAACCTTGCAATCGACCGCCTGCGGCGGATCGAGAGCGGCGGGCGGCGTAAATCCTCCTCTCGCGCTCGCGCGTTTACGGCGGCAGGAGCGTCCCCCAGACGCGCGCCGCAAGCAGAGATGGAACCTGGCGAGCGAACCGACTCCTGCTCTTGCCCTCGCGGGGGCGGTTGGCGGCCGGGTGCACGCTGGGCGCGGGAAGAAGCTCAAGCCGAAATCGACGCGCTTCCCGCCCATCAGCGGCCGCAGATACGCGAACTGGGGCGCAGGACCGAGGCGGCTGAGGTCCCGTTCCGGGGAGGAGGAGCTGGAAGAATCCTTTCCCCCAGCCGATTGCTCGACGCGAATGGATCTTCTGCACCCATGGTTACGACCCATCGTTCGGGCCAGCGGATCGTCATTGCCGCGGCTTGCCCGATTGCCCAAGGTCTCGGAGTTCAGCCCGGAACGGCGGTAACGCAGGCGCGGGCGATGGTGCCGGGCCTTGACCTGCGCAACGCCGATCCGGAAGCCGACGCCGCTTTTCTCACCCGCCTCGCTGTGTTTGCCGCCCGGCGCTGGACGCCGATCGCGGCCACCGGCCCTGACGGGCTCTGGCTCGATTTGACCGGTGTCGTGCACCTCTTTGGCGGCGAGCAGCGGATGTGCGCGCGGATCATTCGTTTTTGCGCGCGCCTCGGATTTGACGCCCGCATCGCTGTCGCTGGAACGGCGGGCGCGGCTCATGCGCTGGCGCGCTGCTCGGCACATCCGGTCACGCTCTGCCCCTCCGGCCGCGAAGCCGAGACGATCGCCGGGCTCCCGATCGCTTCGCTCCGCATCGATGAAGACGTGCTGAGTGCCGCGCGCCGCCTCGGCATCGATCGCATCGGCGACCTTTTGGCAATGCCGCGCGCCCCGCTCCAGCGCCGCTTTGGAAGAACGCTCCTCAAGCGCCTTGATCAGGCGCTCGGCCGGGCGGCCGAACCCTTCGATCCGGTCGTGCCCAGGGATCCGCCCAGTGCTACGCTTCGCTTTGCCGAGCCGATTGCCACTGCCGAAGCAATCGAACGGGCTCTGACCGAGCTGATGACGAAGCTCATTCGCATGCTCGAAAAGGCGGGGCTCGCCGCCCGCACCATCATCCTCCTGTGC
>JALYNE010000508.1 GCA_030773375.1 Pseudomonadota bacterium | reverse complement strand
CGTCTGCACCGCAAGCCTTGATCTTGGCGTCGACTGGGGCGATGTCGAGCTTGTTGTGCAGATGGGGGCGCCGAAAGGCTCCTCGCGGCTTCTCCAGCGGATCGGCCGTGCCAACCACCGGCTGGACGAGCCAAGCCAAGCGATCCTCGTGCCGGGCAACCGCTTCGAATATCTTGAAGCGCGTGCTGCCCTGGATGCCATCGAGGACGGTGAGCTCGACGCCGAAATCTTCCGGCCCGGCGCGTTGGACGTGCTCGCCCAGCACGTCATGGCAGCCGCCTGCGCGGCCCCTATTCGCGAACGGGAAATGCTGGAGGAAGTCCGCTCCGCAGCGCCTTATGCGGCCTTGAGCGAAGAGTTGTTCGGCCAGGTCCTCTCCTACATCGAAAGCGGCGGCTACTCGCTGCGCGCATATGATCGCTTCAAGCGCCTGACGCGCGAGGCGGACGGAAGCTGGCGGGTCTCGCACCCCCGCTTCGTCCAACAGCATCGTATGAACGCCGGCATCATCGTCGATGCGCCTCTGCTCGACGTGCGCTTCCGGAACGGCCGCAAATTGGGGACCGTCGAGGAGTTTTTCGCCTCGACGCTCAGCACGGGCGACACTTTCTTTTTCTCGGGCCTGGTGCTCGAGGTGGAGAGGATCGAAGGCACCGACTTGTTCGTCCGGGCGAGCAGCAAATCAGCGCGGATCCCGACTTATGTCGGTACTCGGATGGCGATGAGCACCAACCTCGCTGAGCGCGTGCGACGTTTCCTCCACGCACGCGCCGAGTGGCTCCGCTTTCCGGATGATGTGCGCGATTGGCTTCAGGTGCAGGAGCATCGTTCCGTGCTCCCGCGGCCCGACCAGCTTCTGGTCGAAACCTTCCCGCACGAGCATCGGCACTACATGGTGGCGTACAGCTTCGAGGGGTGGAACGCGCATCAGTCGCTCGGCATGCTGATCACTCGGCGCATGGAAGCATCGGGGCTGAAGCCGCTCGGGTTCGTCTCCAACGATTACGCGCTTGCCTGCTACGGGCTTGAACCGATCGAGGATCCGGCCTCCTTGTTTTCAGCGGACATCCTGGAAAAAGAATTCGTGGAGTGGGTGCAGGGGTCGAACCTCCTCAAGCGAGCCTTTCGCGAGGTCGCGGTAATCGGCGGCCTGGTCGAGCGACATCATCCCGGCAAGCGCAAATCGGGCAAGCAGGTGACCTTTTCAACGGACCTGATCTACGATGTGCTCCGCCGCTACGAGCCCGAACACCTCCTCCTCAGGGCGGCTTGGGACGACGCCAAGCAGCGGATGACGGAAGTGGGCCGGCTCGCCCGACTGCTCGATCGTGCGGCAGAGACGATGCTTCACGTCCGGCTGGACCGCGTCTCGCCGATGGCGGTGCCGGTGCTGGTCATTGTGGGCCGGGAGGCCACCGCGACCGGCACCGCTGAAGACGCGCTGCTCATCGAAGCGGAAAGCCTGGCCGCCAGTGCCATGCGGCTCGATTGACGCGGCACAGACCGGCGCCAGCGGCGTTAAGCGACTATGACTGAAGCGAAAATGCCCGACCTTGATGGCGGGCCGCACCTGCGCACCATTGCCATGCCACGTGACGCCAATCCAGCGGGCGACATTTTCGGTGGCTGGACGCTTTCGCAAATGGACCTTGCCGGCGCCACGTTCGCGGCGGAGCGGGCTGGGGGACGGGTCGCTACCGTGGCCGTGAACGCAATGAAGTTTCTGCGGCCGATCGGGGTTGGCGACGAGGTGAGCTGTTTCTGCAGCATGACGGAAGAGGGCGCGGCTTCGGTAAAGGTCCGGATCGAGACCTGGGCGCGAGGGCGAGGCGGCACGGATGCCGAAAAGGTGACGGACGGTGTCTTCACCTTCGTCGCCGTCGATGAAAACGGCAGACCGCGACGCTTGTCGGACGGTGAAGACGAGGATTGATGGATGGGTTTCATCTTGCGGGGAGCCGCGGCGCTCTTGCTTCTTGTGCAGGGAGGCTGCGTGCCCGCCGCATCGCCTGACGAGGCGACCGTCCGGGCCGATGCCGCGCAGGGAGAGCTGGGGGCGCGCCCACAAGCGGTGACACGAGCCGCAAGAACCGGTCTGATACCGGTGGAAAATGCCCGCGGCAGGAGCGGCCTTATCTACGTGCCGGAGAGCTACCGGCCTGGAAAGCCGGCTCCGCTCGTCGTTATGCTGCATGGGGCCGGAGGCACGGCGCAGCATTCGATCGACCTTGCGCGCCGCCATGCGGACCGATTGGGCTTCATCCTTTTGGCGCCGACATCGGCAGCGCCCAGCTGGGATATCATTTCGCGCCGGGCTTACGGGCCGGACGTGAGCGCGATCGATGGAGCGCTGAAGGACCTGTTCGCTCGATACTCGGTGGACTCGAAACGAGTGGCCATCGCCGGCTTTTCGGACGGCGCCTCTTATGCGCTTTCGCTGGGCCT
>JALYNE010000507.1 GCA_030773375.1 Pseudomonadota bacterium | reverse complement strand
TCCCTGCTTGTCTAGTGCATAAAAGGCAGAGTTGCTGGGCGGTGCTGCGCAATACGTCCCGCTGCCAAGGGTCCGGGGTGAGCCCTTGCCGCTGGAAGACCAGCGCCGGGTCAAGCGCCACGGCGAGATGTTTACCCAACATCGTGGGCCTCCAGTGCTGCGGCCGCGGCCGCGCGAGCCTCAGGATAGGGTGCAAGGGCGTGCATCAGCACTGCTGTATAGGTAACTACCTGCTGATTGATCACGATGTTCGTTGTGCCCTCTTGCTGGAGCTCGCCGAGCAGCTTCGCCTGGAGCTCGATTTGCTTCTGTACCCGGTCAATCGCCATCAGCGCAATCGCGTGCTTGCGCATGTCCCGCGCTTCTTTGAGGATACCCAGCGTTGCCTGGTTGATTGCCTTGAGCTGGCGCACAATGTCAATCGCCTGGCGGATATCTTCTTGCTCGTGCGCCTTGACCAGATGCGCTGGTAGGTGCTCAGCTTTGTGCCGATCTACGGCGCTTTTGCTCACATCGAACTGTCCCGCAATGTCCCGCAAGGACGCATCAGCCACGAGCGCCGCGTCAATCGCACGGCGCTGCGGATGCGTGCAGATGGTGCAGGACTGTGCCATTACGCATCCCGCTCATGGGCGGCTCGTGCTACCTGCTCAATCGCCTGCCGACGCCTGGCTGGCATCTTCTTCCAGATGCGGAAGGAGATAAACTCGCTGGGCTGCTGGCCACGCCAGTACTCGCGGCGCAGCTCCGCATCACGCTCCTGCCATTCGTTCGTCAAGGTGCGACGGCCGCCCGCGGCCCAGAATCGACTTACCTTTGGCATCGCTAGGCCCGTCCCTGGCGCTGAGCCTTGAGCCGCTCATAATCGGGATCGGCCGCATCCAGGGGGCCGCCCTGATCAAGCACGCGAATGACCGGCGCATTGTCGTACCGTGGCACCGGGCCGTGCGACACTGCCACAACCTGCCTGTGCTGCGTGCTGCCTAGGCGATCGCGATAGTCTCCGCGTGGGTTTGAAAGCGGGTCTAACGCATCCTCCGGCCCCTGGTGCCGGTAGCCTTCCGGGGCCGGCTGCATCGGAACGCCGACGTCGGTTGCATCCTTCGTGGTTGTACCACCGCGCGTATGCTGCAGCGGCTGGGTGTTGGGCTTCTTGGTCATGGTTGATTCCTCCTGTTTAGTCCTGCGGCTTGCCGATATCGTATTGCTCACGCGGGTAGTAGCGGCGAAATTCCTCATACAGCACCGTGGACATGGTGAGTTGCACCCGACTCTTGCGGTAGTCCTTACCCTCGGCGCTGATCAGCCCACCATAGGTATGGGCAGCCACAAGATCGGCCGGCAGTTGGCCGCTGCTTGCTAGTCCGATGATCGCATTCCATAGGTCCGCGTGCCGTGCATCATGCGCCGCACACGCCGCGATCAACGTTTCCGCCCCGGCTCGAAAGACCGCTAGCGCTTCCTCCAAGGGTGCGCGGTCGAGCTCAACCGGGATGCGCTTGCGAATGTCAGCGATAGATGCCTGGCGCTCGTCGGCCTTGCGCTGCTGCTCCTGCTCGGCGAGCACCTCGGACCGGATGCGCTCCATGCGCTCGGCTTCCTCGCGGGCCAACTTCTCGCGTATCCGGCGCTGTACTTCGGCATCGACGTCGGTTGTTTTGGTAGTCATGGTTAGTTACTCCTTGTAGTAGCAGGTAAGACAAAGGCGCGAGCGCGCCGGTTATGGCTCAACAGTTGGACATGCACCATTGTTCCCGGTGGGTAGCTCAGCGCTTGGAGTTCATCAGGCGTCGCAGGCCGAACATAGCGCTGGATGTTCGGGTGTTGCTCGAAGAAGTCGGCGTCAAGGTCTTGGGCCGCATTCACGAGGCGCTGCACGGTGCTGCGGCGAATGCGCTTGCGGTTGCTCATGCTGGTGCTCCTTGGGCCATCCGTTGGGCTTTCAAGACTCTGAGTCGTTCGACCGTGCCACTGACCGGTGCGGCGCTTTCGTTGGATCCTCCCGCTTGCACCTGCTGCACCTCAATACGTGGCAGCACAACCACGCTAGGGGAAGGAACACACGCCCGGTAGGGTTCCTCTTGATGCCGTTCGCCCGCCTCCACAAGCGGTGCCGGCTGCACGGTTCGGCGCTTGGGCTGCTTGCGGCGAATCTCACCGCGTAGGATGCGCGCCTCGATCTCGTCTTCAATGACGATCGCCTGCTGTCCCAGCGCCCACGCTTTGGCGGTATGCCCCTCTTCAATGGCCCGTTGCTGCTGGTAGGCCAGGTTGCGCGCTTTGCGCTTCAGCTCGGCGGGCTGGGTCTTAGCATCCTGGGCCCAAGCAACCACCCGCGCGAGCTGGGTGGACTGGCTGCGCCGCTTCATCACGCGGCTATACTCGCGATCGCTCCACCGCATGCCGGCGAAAAATGCCGCCCATTGTTCCTGCACCCGCTTTTTG
>JALYNE010000506.1 GCA_030773375.1 Pseudomonadota bacterium | reverse complement strand
GAGTCGAAGCCGACGATCGTGATGCCCTTCTTGCCGCTCTCCTCGACGCCCTTGACGACGCCAATGGCTGAACCCTCGTTCGATCCGTAGATGCCCTTCACATCGGGATTGGAGGCGATGATCGACTTGGTGATGTCGGCTGACTTGGCCTGGTCCCCTTGGCCGTACTGGGGCGGCAGGAGCTGGATGCCCGGCGCATTGGCCTTCATCCACTCCACGAAACCGTCCCGGCGGTCGATACCCGAGCGGCTGGTCTGGTCGTGCACCACAAGGGCCACCTTTCCCTTGCCGCCGAGCAGCTCCGACATGCGCTTGGCGGCCTCGGCGGCCGCTGCCTTGTTGTCGGTCGAGGCGGTCGTGGCCGGAATGTCACTTTCCACGCCAGAGTCGAAGGCCACAACCGGGATGTTCTGCGCCTTCGCCTGATCGAGCAGCGACGCGGCCGCCTTGGAGTCCAGCGCGGCGAGTCCGATCGCGTCGGGCTTCTTGGCCAGCGCATTGGTCAGCATCGTGACCTGCGCCTCGACGTCCTGCTCGGTCGGGGGGCCCTCGAAGCTGATGGTGGCACCCTGCTTCTCAGCCTCCTGTTCGGCGCCCTTCTTCACTGCCTGCCAGAACTGGTGCTGGAAGCCCTTGGAGACGATGGCGATATACGGCTTGTCGCCGCCACCACCAGCACCACCGCCGCCCGCTCCGGTGTCGGCACCGGTGCCGCCCCGGTTACATGCGCTCACGGCGAGCATCAGCGCGATCGCCACTACTGCGATCCTCTTCGTCTGCATCTGCTGGAACTCCTTTGTCTTGGGCGGATGGCGACGGACCTCATCGTCGAGGGTCGTTCGGCTCGGCCGACGGTTCAGGCTGCGCGCTTCCGCGCCATGTCGGCGTAGACGGCCACGATGATGACGCAGCCGAGAATGACGTTCTGCCACTCCTGCGGGATCGACATTATCTGCAGGCCATTGTTGAGGACGGAGATGATGAGCGCGCCGATGACGGTGCCGACTATCGACCCTTTGCCACCGGTGAGCGAGGTGCCCCCGATGACGACCGCCGCGATCGCCTGCAGCTCGTACCCCATGCCCGTCGCTGGCTGCGCTGAGCCGAGGCGGGCGGAGATCAGCACGCCGGCCATGCCGATGAACAACCCGGCCAGCGTGTAGATCACGATCTTCCACTTCCGGGTGTTGATGCCAGAGAGCGCCGTCGCCTCCTCGTTGCTCCCGATCGAGTAGGTGTAGCGACCGAGGATCGTCTTGTTGAGCAGAACAGCCGAGACGACGGCGAGGACCGCAAGGATGATCACTGCGTTCGGCACGTCGGGAATGATGTTCCCGGTCGAAATCTTGGAGTAGCTGGGGTCGTCGGTGAAGTAGATGGGCGCGCTGCCCGAGATCACTAGCGCGAGGCCCTGGGCGACGAGCATCATCGCTAGCGTCGCGATGAACGGTGGCAGCTTGAACACCGCGATGTTCACGCCGTTGATGAACCCGATGAGGCCACCGAAGAGGATCGCACCGAGAACGCCGACCGCTACTGGCAGCCCCATGTTCACGATCAGCACCCCGGAGATAACCGCGCATAGCGCCATGCCGGTGCCGATAGAAAGGTCGATGCCGCCGGTGATGATCACGAACGTCGTACCGAGTGCCAGCGTGCCGATGACCACGGTGGCGAACAGGATCGCGGTGATGTTAGAGAAGTTCAGGAAGTTGGGGCTCATCGCCCAGAAGAAGAGAACAATCACGATGAGGCTCGCGAATGCGAGGAACTGCTGAAGCCGTTCCTTGAGACTGGTGCCGACAGCCTCGGCCGCGGTGTGGTGTTCCTGCTGCTTCTGAGGGCTGAGCGTAGGCGCTGTCACGGGCTTCCTGCCTTCGTCGCGGTCGCGGTGGCGACCAGGTCGGACTCGTCCAAACCAAGCTCTGCGGCGTCTTCGGGGTTCTCGTCGGGTCGCAGCGTCGCATAGTGCATGACGCTCTCCTGCGTCGCCTCGTCGGCGGACAGTTCCCCGGTGACGCGCCCCTCGCTCATGACCAGGATGCGGTGCGACATGCGCAGCACCTCGGGCAGCTCCGAAGAGATCATGATGATGGACTTGCCTTGCTGAGCGAGTTCGTTCAGGAGGCGGTAGATCTCCTCCTTGGCGCCGACGTCGATGCCGCGGGTCGGCTCGTCGAAGATCAGGATGTCGCAGTCCTTCACCAGCCACTTGGCGATGACGACCTTCTGCTGGTTGCCACCGGAGAGGTTCTTCGCGGTCTGCGCGATGGACGGGGTCTTGATGCGCAATGCCTTGACGTACTCGGTGGACTTGGCGCGGATCGCCTTGTCCTTCATGAAGCCGAACGACTGGAACAACTCCTGAAGCGAGCTGAGCCCGATGTTGGCGTTGACCTCTTGCTGGAGCAACAGGCCGAACTTCTTGCGGTCCTCGGACAGGTA
>JALYNE010000505.1 GCA_030773375.1 Pseudomonadota bacterium | reverse complement strand
GTGGATATTCCGTACGAGACGTTCACGCTCGACAACGGCCTGCGGGTCATCGTCCATGAAGACCACAAGGCGCCCGTGGTGGCGGTTTCCGTTTGGTACCATGTCGGATCCAAGGACGAGCCGAAAGGCAAAACGGGCTTCGCCCACCTTTTCGAGCATCTGATGTTCAACGGCTCGGAAAACGCGCCGGGGGATTTCTTCGAACCGCTGCAGCAGGTCGGCGCAACCGATTATAACGGCACCACCTGGTTCGACCGCACCAACTATTTCGAAACGGTGCCGACCCCGGCGCTCGAGCGTGTCTTGTTCCTCGAAAGCGACCGCATGGGCCATCTGCTCGGGGCGGTGACGCAGCAGAACCTCACGAACCAGATCGGCGTCGTCCAGAACGAGAAGCGGCAGGGCGACAACCAGCCTTACGGCCTCGTCGAATACAAGCAGCTGGAGGCGCTGTTCCCGGAGGGTCATCCCTACCGTCACTCGACGATCGGCTCGATGGCCGATCTGTCGGCGGCAAGCCTTGAGGACGTGAAGAACTGGTTCCGGCAGAAATATGGGCCGAACAACGCGGTGCTGGTGCTCGCCGGTGACGTCGACGTGCCGACGGCCCGGCGCCTCGTCACCAAATATTTCGGTGACATCCCGCGCGGGCCGGAGGTGAAACCGACGGCAGCCGACGTGCCCACGCTTCCCGCCCCCAAGTCCGATATCATGCACGACCGCGTTGCCACCACGCGGATCTACCGCATGTGGGCGGTACCGGGCCTCACCCACGCCGACGCTGTGCCGCTCGACGTCGCCGCCGGTGTCCTCGGCGGCTTGTCCAGCTCGCGCCTCGACAATGCGCTGGTCCGCCAGGAGAAGATTGCGGTGGCGGTGACGGCCAGCCTGCAGCCGTACGAACGGGTCGGCCTCTTCGAAGTCACGGCGGACGTGAAGCCGGGCGTCGACCCGGCGCTGGTCAGCCGCCGCCTCGATGAGGTGATTGCCGAGCTCGTCCGCAACGGTCCGACGGCCGACGAGGTCCAGCGCGTTGCCACTCGTGAGGTGTCGGGGCGGATCAGCGGCCTCGAGGCGGTCGGCGGCTTCGGCGGCAAGGCCGTCACGCTCGCCGAAGGGGCGCTCTACGCGCGGGATCCGGAATTCTACAAGAAACAGCTGATGGCCTTTGCTTCGGCCACTCCTGAGCAGGTGCGGGCGGTGACGCAGCGTTGGCTCTCGCGGCCGGTCTATGCGCTGACGGTGGCGCCCGGCGAGCGCGAGCCTTACGAAGAAGCGAAAGCCGCTTCCGGCGGCTCGGTCCACCACCCGGCTTACTATCGGACGCCGACGCTGGACGAGCGCCCGCTGGCGCCCAAGCCGCCGCTCGCGCTCGTGCAGCAGGCAAGCCGCCGCCAGGGTGCCGGAGCCGCGGCGCGGCCTCGCGTCAATCGCGGCAAGATGCCGGAGGTCGGCGAGGTTCCGGATCTCGACTTCCCGGACATCCAGCGCAGCCGCCTTTCGAATGGAATAGAAGTCGTCTACGCCCAGCGCAGCGCTGTTCCTGTCACCCGCGTCGCGGTGAGCTTCGATGCCGGCAATGCTGCCGACCCCAAGTCGAAGCTCGGGACGCAGGCCTTGACCTTGGCGCTGCTCGACGAGGGCACGAGGACACGCAACTCGATCCAGATCGCCGAGGAGCAGGAGCGGCTTGGGGCTCGGATCGGCGCCGGCGCGACGATGGATCGAACCACCGTGACGCTGTCCGCCCTCACGCCGAACCTCGCGCCCTCGCTCGATCTCCTTTCGGACATCGTCCGAAATCCAGCTTTCGATCCGGGCGAGGTCGAGCGCCTGCGCGGTGAGCAACTGGCCCGGATCGCGCAGGAGCTGACGCAGCCGCAGGGCATTGCTTTTCGCGCACTGCCGCCGGTGCTGTTCGGCGCCGCTCACCCCTATGGCGTGCCCTTCACCGGCACAGGCGATCCCAACGCGGTGGCGCAGGTCAGCCGCGACGACATCGTCGCATTCCATCAAAGCTGGCTGCGGCCGGACAATGCGAAAATCTTCGTGGTCAGCGATCGGCCGCTTGCCGAGGTTCAGCCACTGCTCGAGCGGAGCTTCGGCAACTGGGCTCCCCCCGGCGCGCCCAAGGGCACCAAGAACCTGGCCGCTGCGACGCCTGCGCCCAAGTCCCGGATCATCCTCATCGACCGGCCGCAGTCGCCGCAGTCCCAGATCCTTGCCGGCCTGCTGCTTCCCCATCGCGGCAGCGATCCGATCGAGCCGTTGATCGTCGCGAACGATGTGCTGGGCGGGACGTTCCTCTCGCGGCTCAACATGGACCTGCGCGAGAGCAAGGGCTGGTCCTACGGTGTCAGGGGAAGCATCAACCGCTTGGCGGGTACGGTGCCTTACCTCGTCTCCGCCCCCGTCCAGTCGAACCAGACCGGCCCGTCGATCGCTGC
>JALYNE010000504.1 GCA_030773375.1 Pseudomonadota bacterium | reverse complement strand
CCGGAGTGGACGCGCTTGTCATCGAGGGCATGGAAGCCGGGGGTCATATCGGGCCGGTTTCGACATCCGTTCTGGCCCAGGAGATCCTGCCTGAGGTCGCCTCCGAATTGCCGGTGTTCATCGCCGGTGGCATTGGCCGCGGCGGCCTCATCGCAGGTTTCCTGGAAATGGGCGCGGCGGGCGTACAGCTCGGCACGCGCTTCGTTTGTGCCCACGAGTGCATCGCGCATCCCAACTTCAAGAAGGCTTTCATCCGCGCTTCGGCACGCGATGCGATCCCAAGCGTCCAGATCGACCCCCGCCTGCCGGTCATCCCGGTGCGGGCAATCAAGAACCGCGAGATGGAGAATTTCTCCGCCAAGCAACGCGAAGTGGCTCAACGCCTGGACGGGGGTGAAATCGAAATGGCCGAGGCTCAGCTCCAGATCGAGCATTATTGGGCCGGAGCCCTCCGCCGCGCGGTGATCGAAGGCGACGTCGAAAGCGGCTCGGTCATGGCCGGCCAGTCGGTCGGAATGGTCAAGAAAGAAGAGCCGGTCGCTGATATCATCCGCACGCTGATCGACGAAGCGGCGGCAGCCTTGGAACGCCGGGCACTGCACGCCTGAGTGCAGGCCCATCCAGCAACTCCATTGCTGGGCAGAGCCTTCCGCACCCTTGCGTGCCGGAGGCTCGATTGATCGGGGCAGAACAACCTGCTCGCGAGGCAGGCCCGATCTTTCGGTTAACATCTGCAAGACCTCGCAATTGAACCCGGGGTGCCGATCGGGGATAAGGCAGCAGGCACTTCGAGGGGGAGGATCGTCCGTGCGGTTTCTGATCCTGTCCTTTTTCACGGCGGAAGCCGGCCTTTCCCAACCCATTGCGCACGAACGGGAGCCGCTTCAGGCCCTGACGCCACGCATCGTCCGGGACTGTGCCAGCGAAGCCCGGCGAGCGCTCGAACGGGGGGATGAGATTGTCGTCTGCGCGGAAGCCCGTTCTCCGCACCGGCTCCCGCCCTCTGAGCGTTTTGACCCGGCGGGGCCGGTAGACAGCGTCTCGCGCGAACGGCATCGCCTTTACGAGCATGGCGAAAGCGGCACCGGGTCATGCTCCACCGTGGGCCCGGGCGGGTGGACAGGATGCATGTCCAAGCGGTGGAAAGAGGCAAGGGAGCAATGGGGCCGATAACCATGTCTGGGCTGGATCGGGCGGCCTCAGATCGCCCGGGGGAATCCATTGGAACCCGTAAGCCTTTCTGATAGCGCGGCCTTCGATGCCGACAACCTCCGCCACCTCCGCCCGCGAGATCCTGACCGGCCTTCACGACGTGATGGCTTCCAAGGCCAATGCGCAGATGAAGCTCAACCGCGTGGTGAAGATCATCGGCGGGGCGATGGAGAGCGAGGTCTGCTCCATCTACCTGCTGCGGGATGGCTTGCTGGAGCTCTACGCAACGGTTGGCCTCAATCAGAGCGCCGTTCATGTGACGAAGCTCGCACTGGGCGAAGGCCTCGTGGGCACGATTGCGCGCGACGTTGCCGTGCTCAACCTCGCCGAGGCCACCAACCATCCCGAATTCGCCTACCGCCCGGAAACGGGCGAGGAACTTTATCATAGCTTCGCGGGAGTTCCGATCGTGCGCCGCGAGCGTGCGATCGGCGTGCTCTGCGTTCAGCATGCCGAGTCCAGGGCTTATGACGATGTCGAGATCGAGGCGCTCCAGACCGTCGCCATGGTGCTTTCGGAACTGATCGCAAATGCCGGGCTCGCGGATAAGTCGAGCACCGCCTCCGCCGCCGCTCGCGACGCAGGGATGGTCCGCCTCAATGGTCTGAAGCTCGTCAGCGGCATGGCCAAAGGACAAGCCGTCTACCACCAGCCCCGGATCCACATCGAGCATACGGTAGCCGAAGATACCGAGGCCGAACGCCACCGCGTCTATTCGGCCTTCCGAAAGATGCGCGAGCAGATCGATCATATGGCGAGCCTCGCCGAGTTCGGCACGCTCGGCGAGCATCAGGAGATCCTCGAGACCTACAAGATGTTCGCCTACGACGAAGGTTGGTCGCGGCGCATCAACGAGGCGATCGACAGCGGCCTCACAGCCGAAGCGGCGATCGAGCGCGTGCAGCAGCGGACCCGGATGCGCATGCGCGACATCCACGACCCGCTTCTCCAGGAGCGGATGCACGATCTCGACGATTTGGCCAATCGGCTGCTTCGCATCGTTTCCGGCCAACTCGGAACCGCGGCCCAGATGGGCCTTCCCCACGACGCGATCCTCATCGCCCGCAATCTCGGCCCCGCCGAGCTTCTCGAATATGACCGCCGCAAGTTGAAAGGCGTCTTGCTCGAGGAAGGATCGCTCACCGCCCACGTGACGATCGTTGCACGCGCCATGGGTGTGCCGATGCTCGGGCGCGTCCGCAACGTCCGGCAGGTGATCGGAGACGGCGACCATA
>JALYNE010000503.1 GCA_030773375.1 Pseudomonadota bacterium | reverse complement strand
TCGGCATCGCGTCGGGTGAAGGAAAAGGCCAAACTTTGTTTCAGGCGCAGCTCCTCGAGAGCAGATGCACCCGCTTCGGCCAATATGGTATTTAGCTGCTCCTGATCAAGCTCACCGTGCAGCATCGCGGCCGAAAGCATTGCGTCGCGCAGCCTTGTCGCCGCGCGGCCTGAAAGCGGAAGGGCACCGATTGCCTCCGAGTGCGCCGAAATAAGGCCCGGGAAGCGGATCAGGCCCTGGAGCACGGCCCGGGTCCAATGCGAAGCAAGGCCGGCGCTCCCCACCGCCTTCGCCCCGGCCGATGCTTGTCGCGGAGGCGGGAACGGGCGGCTCCCACGTGGGCCGTTCCTGTTCCACTGCGCTTGAGGCTTGGGACGGGTGAAGTCGCTGAACCGCCTCAGAAGCTCGTCCCGATACTGCTCGCGCACATCGCGATCCGCGATTGCCGCCACATGGTCGAGGAGGCGGCGGCGAAGGCCGGCGCGCTGCTCAGGGGTGCTGAGCGGTTCGGCAGTGCTTTCGTGGCGCCACAACCGATCGACCAGCGGCTCAGGGACTTCGAGCAGCGCCTCGAGCGCCGCTCGGCCGCTGGCGCGAAGAAGATCGTCCGGGTCCTGCCCAGGCGGCATGGTCACGAAGCCGAGCGATCGGTCCGGCCCGATGTGGGGTAGGGCGCGCAGTGCCGCCCTCAATGCCGCTTTCTGGCCCGCGGAGTCGCCGTCGAAGCACAGGATCGGCGACGGAACGAGCCGCCACAACCGCTCGAGTTGGCCTTCCGTCAGGGCCGTGCCGAGCGGCGCAACCGCCTCGCCAATGCCGGCCTGGTCGAGGGCGATCACGTCCATATAGCCCTCAACCACCACCACCCGCCGCGCGTGCCGGCTGGCCGGTCCGGCGAGGTCCGTGTTGAACAAAGTCCGCCCTTTGTCGAACAAGGGTGTCTCGGGGGAATTGAGATATTTCGGCTCGCCTTCGCCAATGATGCGGCCGCCAAAGGCAATGACACGGCCCCGCTGATCGCGGATCGGGATCATCAAGCGGCCACGGAAGCGGTCGTAAGGATCCCTGTCACCGCCCTCGGGCGCGATGACGAGCCCGCCTTCCACCAGCTTCTCAAGCCCGAATTCGCGCAAGGCCGTCTTGAGCTTGGTGCGCGAATCGGGAGCAAATCCGATGGAGAAACGCTTTCGGGTGCCATCGGTGATGCCGCGGCGCTGCAGATAGTTCCGAGCATCGCTGCCTTCGATGCCGCTGAGTTGCTCCTGAAACCAGTGAGACGCAGCCTCCATCAACTGGTGGAGCCCGGAAGCACGTTCGGCCCGCTGCTGTGAGCGCAGGTCGGGCGCCGGAATCTCGAGGCCGGCTTTGTCGGCCAGCTCCTTGACCGCGTCCATGAAGGGCAGCCCGCGTGCTTCGGTCAGGAAGCGGATCGCGTCCCCGTGCGCTCCGCAGCCGAAACAATGGTAGAAGCCTTTTTCATCGTTGATGGTGAAGCTCGGCGTCTTCTCCTTGTGGAATGGGCAGCAGGCCTTCCATTCGCGGCCCGCGCGCGTCAGCTTCACGCTGCGGCCGATCAGCCCGGAAAGGGACGTGCGGGCGCGAAGCTCGTCGAGGAAGTCGGGGCTTAGGGACATTTCCCCAGAAACTTAAGCCGAGAGCCGCGCTTTCACCAAACCGCTGGCCTTGCTCATATCGAGCTGGCCGGCGTGGCGTTCCTTGAGGGCTGCCATCACCCGGCCCATGTCCTTGACGGACGTCGCGCCGGTCTCGCTTACGATGGCGTCAATGGCTGCTTTCGTTTCGTCCTCGCTCATCTGCGCGGGCAGGAACTCTTCGATGATGGTGAGCTCCGCCTTTTCGGCATCAGCAAGCTCGGCGCGGCCGCCTTGCTCGTAAAGCGTGATCGATTCCCGGCGCTGCTTGATCATCTTGTGAAGGACTTCGGTGACGACGGCGTCGTCGTCACCGGGGGCGGTACCGGTGCGAAGCTCGATGTCGCGATTCTTGATCGCCGACTGAATCAGGCGGATGGCGGCGGTGCGCTGCTTGTCGCCCGCTTTCATGGCGGCGACCTGCGCGGCTTTGAGGGAGTCGCGAATCATGGCGTCCTCGAGTTTCTGCTTTGGGAAAGAGGCCACCATAGCTGCATCCCAGGATTTTAATAGGATTGACCAGGGGGAGGGGGGCACCTACCTCTCCGACCGTTTAACCTTCCGAATCCGGAGCAAAATAGTGGCAAACGCCAAACCCGTGTCAGCGCCTGAAGGAGCGACCGGCATATTGGTTCTGGCGGACGGCACTTTGGTCTGGGGCAAGGGCTTCGGGGTCGAAGGAGATGCCGTCGGAGAAGTGGTCTTCAACACCTCGATGACGGGTTACCAGGAGGTGATGACCGATCCCTCCTACGCCGCTCAGATCATCACCTTCACCTTTCCGCACATCGGCAATGTCGGC
>JALYNE010000502.1 GCA_030773375.1 Pseudomonadota bacterium | reverse complement strand
TCCGTACCGCCTCCGTCAATGCCCGATCTCTGCGCATCTCGAACCTCCCGTCGGGTGCAGGAGACCCAGATCCCAGATCGGACAATCAACGTGCTAACTAATCGGACATACGACGTGCTCGCGACACCCGCTCGACCCAAACTTGACTCTCGAAGAGAATGCTTCTATAGGGGGCAAATATGTTGAGGTCGCGGGCGAAAGTCCGGCGGCCTCTTTTTTTGTGCTCAGAAGCTGGAGAGGGAGTATCTGCCATGGAGCCGAACTACGAACTCATGCGCGCAGTAGATCGTCGTTACCAACAGCACACCGGCTTGGCATCACGGGCCCACTACAGCATTTTCTACGGCCCCCTCGCTAAGAACAATCTGCTGGTCCTAAATGCCAACCCCGGCGGCACTCCCGCCAATTACAAGATCGTGGACGTTATGTCCGGGCATCACGAGTATATCGAGGGAAGGAACAGCGGCGCGACGACAGCGAACGGAGCCAAAATACTGCAGTACATCGCAGGTACGGCGACCCGGAGGCGATCCGGGGTATACAAGTACTAAACCGTTTTTTTCGCCGATCGGCGCAACGACCCATGCGGCGGTTGGAGATGGGATATATGGCGGAGGCGAGGCCGTTCCTGACGGACCTAATCAACTTCATCCAGCCGGAAGCTATCCTGTTCGGGGGTGACTCGGGGGTGCAGTTTTTTAGCGATGCGCATGGTGGAAAGCTCACTACCGGCTCGGCTATCTGGGGGCCGAACGGCTCGAACGACGCGGTATACTTCAGGGAATACCAGTTGGGCCTGCCGTTTTATCGAACGGTGCCCGCCTACGGGATCTATCACCCCTCGAAGCTGAACGCCGTCTTTGAGAGGCGTGTGCTCCCCATTCTGAAGGAGCGCCTAGGGCCTCTGGTCACTCAGTGATCCCGTTACTGAGCGCACCGGAGGTCGCCCGAAACACCGGCCGGCCAGACGATTGTTCCTCTGCTTCTTCGTGACCGCCCCAAACGCGGGAGTGCGTGACAGCCGGAGGGACGGCATCATTCGGGTCTCGGAAACGCCTCGGTTCCTATTCACCTGCCCCTGCGGATGTCGAGCGATCGCCTTCTGTCGTAGCGTTGATTTTGCCTGGAGGGCAGGTTTTCGCAGATAGAAGAGCAGCTGGTGCGGGTTCTTGTGCCAAGCAAACAAATATCGACCTAGGCGATCGCGGACCGTCACACCCTCTATCACGCCCGGTGTATCATCCAGTGCGTACCCAATTTTTCTGAACGCTGCTGACAAGCGTTCGTGCGCCAGCCGGATTGTCTCCTCCAATATAACCTCCGCAACCAATCCGCGCTCTCTAGGCAACCTGATAAGGTCGTCGCTGGAATGGATCAACGTCTGCTATGGGTCAAAGCGGACATGGCCGGTGTGATCGGCTGAACGTCCGCTTTTCCGCTCCCGCCAACCGAAAGCAGATTGTCTGCTGGCGGCCAAACCCAGGCGTTGTGGACCGAGCTTCCGCTTTGCGCCATTCCAGGCTCGGAGTGCGGCTCGCCACCACCCGGGAAGCGGACGTTCGCCGACGACTCTGGAACCTCCGGTTTCGACACGTTGCCGACGTTCGGCGGTTGCCCGGCCTTAAGCTCACACCGAGGGCGACGGGGAGGACGGGATGTTGTGCGGAGCATCACACGAGCGCTTCAGGTCCACTTAGCCCGCATTTCTCACCAGGGTCCAGGAGGTGGCTTGGGGACGATAGCTGATGGACTTGTTTGTTCGAAGGTCATGCGGCGTCGGCCGCTCGTTTGAGCGGAGTTTTTGGTTGGCGGTTTAGCTGGAGGGTTGAAGGATTGGGCGAAGGCGCTTCAGACGCTGGCGGCGCATAATCGGGCATAGGCGATGGCCCATTCCCGGCGCCATGGATGAGCGGAGGCCATGGCGATCCTGACGCGCCGCACGCTGGTCGTGACCAGCGCGCCGATCTTGAGGAACTTCAGCCGCAGGGTGCCGCAGGTGGCGCGGGCGAAGTCGGTGCCCGCCAGACCGATGCGGCGCAGTCCGGAGACGAGCAGGTAGGCCATTGAGGCGAACCACAGCCGCAGCTGGTTGGCGCGCATGGTGGCCGCCGAAGTCCTGTCGGCAAACAGGTCGAGCTGGCATTCCTTGATCCGGTTCTCCATGTCGCCGCGCGCGCAGTAGAGCTGTTCGTAAAGGGGCTGGGCAGCCCACTCGTCGCGGCTGAGCGAGGTCACCACGAAGCGGGGATTGGCGCTGCCGCCGGCCCACTCCGCCTTGGCGATGACGCGCCGCTCACAACTCCAGCTGTCGAGCGTCCGCCAGTTAAAGTCCTTGAAGCGCCGCGCCGGCTTTCCGGTCTCGGCCGCTTCGGCCTCGGCCTCGGCAAGCTCGGTGGCGATGGTTCCGGTCAGCCGCTTGTTCCTGGCCAGGCCGAAGACGTAATCGACGCCGTTGG
>JALYNE010000501.1 GCA_030773375.1 Pseudomonadota bacterium | reverse complement strand
GATCAAGGCCGGTCGCGTGCCGGCCGAGTGGCAGGCCAGACCGGCCAAGCTGCGCCACAAGGACCGCGACGCGCGCTGGACGGTGAAGTTCACGAAAGCCAAGCCGGACGCGGACGGCACCGTCCCGAAGGCCGATCTCGCGATCCCGGTGTTCGGCTACCAAAACCACGTCAGCATCGACCGCGCCTTCGGGTTCATCCGCACCTGGGCGGCCACCGATGCCGCTACCTACGAGGGGCGGCTCTTGCGTGAGGGGCTGCTCGACAGGACCAACACGGCGGGCGCGGTCTGGGCCGACACGGCCTACCGCTCGCAAGCCAACGAGCGCTTCATGGCCGAGAACGGCTTCGTCAGCCACATCCACCGCAAGAAGCCAGCAGGCCGCCCGATGCCGGTGCGCAGCGCTCGCGCCAATGGGCGCAAGTCGAAGGTGCGAGCCTGCATCGAGCATGTCTTCGCCGAGCAGAAGAGCCGGATGGGGCTGTTTGTCCGCACGGTCGGGCTGGCGCGAGCGCGTACCAAGATCGGGCTCGCCAACCTGGTCTACAACGTCAAGCGGCTGGTCTTTCTGGAGCGGCAGGCCGGGATGATCGCCGCCTGACACCGGACGGGCGAGCCCGAAAAGGCGCGTCAGACAACCCAACCACCGGCGTCCAGTGTAGACCGGGCCTCAAACGCTGCCCTCAAGAGGCACAAAAACAGGTTCTTCGAACCGTCCAGCTTGATCGAGTGGCCCTCGTCGAGCACGGAACCGAAGCAGACAGACGATCAGCCTGCCTAGCCCGGATTTCTCACCGGGTTGTCGGACGGGAGGCGGTGGGCTCTGCGGATCGGAGCTTGGCGAGTTCTGGTGCGTGGTGAGCCGATCCGGCACGAGCCGATCCGTGCTGCCGAATGGCAGCGTTGGACGGACCGGTTGAGGTGAATGGGTTTGAGCCTCACCTCCTTTCCGTCGCCAAGTGGGCATGGGCGAGAGCGAACTCGGTCTGATGCGGAAAGGCTGAGGCCATGGCGACCGTCACCCGCCGTACAGACCGGCGCACCAGGGCGCCGATCTTCAACAGTTTGAGCCGGATGGTGCCGCACGTCGCTTGGGCAAACTGGGTGTGCTTGAGCCCGATCCGCCGCACAGCGCAGATCAGGACGTAAGCCATCGCGGCGAACCACAGCCGCAGCTGGTTGGCCCGCATCGTCGCCGCCGAGGTCCGGTCCGCGAACAGGTCGCCCTGGCATTCTTTGATCCGGTTCTCCATGTCGCCACGGGCGCAGTAGACCTCCTCATAGAGGTGGTGCGCCGCGATCTCCCGCGGCTTGAGCGAGGTCACGACAAAGCGCGGGTTCGCTTCGCCCCCGGTCCACTCCGCCTTGGCGATCACCCGCCGCCGGCGTGACCAGCTCTCCAGGGTCGACCAGCGGAAGTCCTTGTAGCGCCGGGCCGGCTGACCCGTGCGCTCAGCCTCCTCTTCGGCCTGGATCAGCTCGACGGCAATCTTGTCGACCAGGCGAGGGTTGCGGGCCAGCCCGAACACGAAGTCGACCCGGTTGTGCTCGCACCAACTCATGAGGCTCTCGCGAGCAAACCCTGAGTCGGCCCGCAGCAGGATGCGAACCCGCGGCCATCGCGCCCGGATCTGGGCCACGAGGCGCGCCACCTCCTCCACGGCCCCGGCGCTGGCGTCGATGTTGGAGCGGCGCAGCTGGGCCGCAAGGAGATGCCGGCCGCAGAACACGTAGAGCGGCAAGTAGCAGTGGCAGTCGTAATAGCCGTGAAAGAACCGACCCTCCTGATGCCCATGGATCGGGTCATCCGTCGCATCCAGATCCAGGACAATCTGCTTCGGTGCCCGCGCATGCGCCTCCAGGAAGAGGTCCACGAACAAGCGCGCGATCGCCTCGCCATCATGGCCGATGCGGTGATAGCGCGAGGGCTCGCCCGAGGGGGCGTGCTCCAGCCGGTTCAGGGTCGACTTGCCGGCCAAGGGGGCGCAATCGGAGCGGCGGGCCGTGAGCTTGCCGGCGAGCACCGCCAGAACCGGATCGTGCCGCAGTTGGTCATGGTCGACGAGGTCCTCATAGCCAAGCGCGATGCCGAAGACGCGCTGGCCGACGAGGGTTGGCAGCTTATGCTCGATCAGGTCGGGGTCGCGGGCATCCTGAAAACAGGTGGCAAAGCGCGCGACCAAGCCGATGGCGCGATCGGCGGCGCCGAGCAGCAGCGCCCCGGCATCGGACGTGATCGCCCCGCCGGTGAAACTCGCCACCACCGAGCGTCCCTCGACAGGTGCAAAGACGAGCTGTTCGGCCTTACACTGTGTCGGCATCGGGGAGCTCCTCTGACCTGAGCCAAGTCGTTGCGGCACAAAAACTTTGCCTCACTCAGAGCCCCGATGCACCTCAACCCGGTGAGAAATCCGGGCTAGTCTCACCCTGGCCGTCACGGAGGGCGAGCCGTTCAAGGG